>JAQGJA010000203.1 GCA_028290805.1 Alphaproteobacteria bacterium | reverse complement strand
ACACACTTGCTAGCAAGTCCCGTGATCGCCCCCGTGCGCGCGGTCGGAGGTGGAGTGGTTGTTCCTCCACCCAGACTGACCTCGCCTCGATTGAGCACTCGAGAGTTGAAATAGGTCTCTTGAATCTCGGCGTTGGTGTTGTTGCCCTGCAGTTGTTCGGACCACAGCATGAAGTACGACCACCGAGGCTGGCTGCTGAGGAACGCGGCATTCGGCATCTTGCCCATTTCGGCGATAGCGATTGGTTTCGTTCCCGCGATGGTTTGTATTTGCGAGTAATCAGCAGCGGATGGGTAATTTTTGTACCAGGCATCGAGCGACACGACGTCGACATAGGTGCTCCCGGGATAGTAGCCAGCCCACCCTCCGGCCGGATTGTCTTGCACGTTCCATACCCAAATGAGGTTGTCGAGACCTTGGCTGTCGAAGTAGTCCTTCATCTGTTGATAGATTTTCGCGCCGCCGTTGACGCCGGAGCGACCGCCCCACCAGTTCCAGGTCTCGTTCATTTCGTGGATCGGACGCCACCGCACCGGCACGCCGGCTGCCTTGAGTTGCTGAAGATTCGGGACGACTTCTGCCATGCGCGACCGCCAGGTGGTGTTGAGCGTCGTGCCAGCCGTAACGATTTCTTGAAACTGCGCGTTCGAAATCTGAGTATTGACGCCTCCCGCAAACTCGCACGTGCGAGCGACGGTCGGAGAGCACGCATGCCATGTGAGCGCCACGAGCGAGCCCGCTGCCCACTGTCGCTTTGCCTCATCGATAACCAATTGCCGATTGTTGATGTCAGCCGATCGGAACATCATGTCGCCGCCCCACAGCCCAGGGGTCTGCCCGGTCACACCGGTGACGATGTTTGTGTATTGGGCGGGCGAGCTCGCTGGTTCTTTGTTGTGCTGACCCGATACCACGCTGGTTCCCTTGATGGAATTGAGGTAGTTGATGACCGCGGCCCTCGAGGTGGCCGGAAAAGCCTCTGCCTGGGGCGCGGGAGCCACGAGACCACCCAGGAGTGCAACTGCTGTCGCTAGCACCGCAGCGCAACCAACACGCTTTCGCGATTGTTTCAACTTCATTGTTGTGTCCTTGTCTTCCTTGACGTCGAACTGTTTGTTCAAGCGAGAACTACTTTTGCGGGTCTGCCATCGAGAATCAAGACTTTTATAAGTAATTAATAATACTCAAGCGGAATCTTCATTTTCGATGGCAGCGGGTCCTCAAGGCTCGCTCGCTTGCATCTAGGCGATCGAAGCGGCAAGGAGTTGCCGATAGCGGCGACCGGTCGCCGCTAACTGTTCATGAGTTCCAAACTCCATGACCCGCCCCTCCTCGAGAACGGCGAGAAAGTCCGCCGTTCGGATCGTGCTCAGTCGGTGCGCCACGATGAGCGTCGTGCGACCGCGCCGCAACTCATTGATCGCATCTCGTACGAGCACTTCTGCCTCTGGATCGAGAGCCGAAGTAGCTTCGTCGAGCAGCAGTATTTTGGGGTTGCGAACGAGCGCGCGGGCAATAGCGATCCGCTGCCGCTGCCCTCCCGAGAGCGAGTTGCCGCGTTCTCCTACCAGGGTGTCCCAGCCTTGCGGAAGTTCACGTACAAAGTTCGCCGCATTCGCTCGATCCAGCGCATCCCAAATCACCTCGTCGTCCAGTGCAGCCAGGCCGTAGGCAACGTTCTCCTTGACCGAACCCCCGAACAAGACAGGCTCTTGCGGCACCACCGAGACGTGTCGACGGTAGGTGCGCAGATCGATGTGGCGAAGATCATGACCGTTGACGGTGACCTTGCCTGATTGGGGCGTCAGCAGACCCAGCGCGAGATTAAGGATCGTCGACTTACCCGACCCAGACGGGCCCACCAATGCGATGCTCTGTCCTGGTTTGATGGTGAGATCGAAGTCAGTCAGCGCGTTCTTGCCACCATAGTGAAAGCTGACATGGTCGAACTGTATTCGACCATGCACGGCTCCGATCGAGTACTTGCCGGTGTTGTCCTCGACCTCATCCTCGGAGAGTATTTCGTCTACCGAAGCGAGTGACTCGAATCCGCGGGTCACGAGCGGCGCTAATTGGAATGCATTTACCAGGGTGCCGGTGAGCAATCCGAAGTAGCTGCTGAGGAGAACTACTTCGCCCGCAGTCACAGAGACGATTGACGTGAGTGACAATCCCACGGCGCCGAAGAGACAGAACAGACTGAGCAGCTGAAAGCTAGCCCACGACATTGCGCCGAATCTCCCGTTGATCCGGTCAAGGCGCAACCCCGACGCCCGCACTCGTTCCGTGCTGGCTCCCAACCGATCAAGCGCAATGGTCTCGAGCCCGTGAGCTCTAGTGATGGGCAAGAGTGCTCCCATCTCACTCGCTCGCGACGACATGAATTCGATGTCTCGACGAAACTCTTCGTTCGCGGCTGCGGTTCGCGTACGCAACCAGTGCATGAGCACAACCGCGAGGGGAACCGTCAGTCCGATGACTGCCAAGAAGACGGGCATGCGGATGGCGATCGTTATCCCCGCCCCAACGATGATCGACGCGCTGTTCAGAACGGGCCCAAAACTCTGTTGAAGCATCAGTTCAAGGTTCTCGACATCCCGAACCAATTTGGTTTGCGCAATCGCCGAGCTCGAACGTGCGTGATATCCGATCGAAAGGGTCTGAAGTTGAGCTGCTATGTCGCCTCGAAGCCGCAAACCCAGTTCCCGCACTGCAAAGAAGTAATGACGCACGTAGATCGCGTTGGCGATCAGATTGATCACGATCACTCCCGCAGCGGCAGATGCCGGCCCGACGAGCGCGACCGGCGAGGATCGCGCGATAAGCAAATCGATCACTTCGGCCGTGATGATCGGCAGCACCCATAGCGGGCTGTCTTTGACGACGAACGCCATCGCCGCAACCACGACCCTGCCGCGGTTGGGGCGCACGTGGCGCGCCAAGATGCGGAGACCATCCATGGTTCTCATGGGGATGCCGCAGCGAAAGACCGAATATCGCGGCTCAACATATCCGCGCAAAAGCGGAGGGCTGCCGCGCCCAGCAGCGGCCCGTCCCCCGCGTGACCCGAAGGCACCACTCTTACACGCCGGGCGTAGGGGAAGATCGCATTGCGAACCGCTGACGCCTGCACGATCTCGACGTAGTCAGCCCGCACGTTAGCGAATCCACCTCCCAGGGCAACGACGTCTATATCTAGGAGGGTTGCGGCACTCGCGATCGCTTGTCCGACGAAGTATGCGGATCGTCGCGTCGCGGCCTCGGCCATCAAATCGCCCGCGCGGAACGCGGCAGCCAGCTCCTCGCCGGTGTGCCCAGTCCAGCCGCGCGATCGGGCGTATCGAACGCTTGACGGGCCGGATGCCACCGCCTCGAGCGTGCTGCCCTCCGGTTCGGTGGCCTCAACCGCGACGTGAATTTGGCCAATGTGCCCTGCATTGCCGGTGCCTCCGGCAAGCAGTCGACCGTCTGCGATGATCCCTCCGCCAACTCCGGTCGACACAACGATGGCCATGGATGTAGAAGAGCCGCGCGTAGCCCCCAACCAGTGCTCGGCGAGCGCGATACACGTTCCATCGAGCCGGAGCGTGGTCGGCAGCCCGGATACTGATTCGACCAGTCGCTGAATGGGGAAGCTGTGCAGAGCGGGCAAATTGTGGGGGCTGATGCTGCCGACAGGCAGGTCAACCGGCCCTGCACTTCCCACCCCAGCTCCGACCACCGGACCGGCGGCCGAACTAAGGGTGAGCGCGATAGCGTCGCGAAGGTTGGCCTCGACGGCTTCCCTAGACAACGCCTGGCCGGTCAGCCTTCGTTGTCTACTGCCCGATTGGATGACGCCATCCGACGACACGAGCGCCGTTTCGAGCTTCGTGCCCCCCATGTCGACAGCGAGAACGGTGTCACCGATATGTTGCATTGCTTCCTCAGTAATAACTGTCGGAGGGGGCGC
>JAQGJA010000159.1 GCA_028290805.1 Alphaproteobacteria bacterium | reverse complement strand
ACAAAATAACGCACGAAGTCCTTTTTGTCACCAATCGCAATGACACGATATTGCTTGAAAAAGTAACAACCGGAGAAGATTTCAGGCTGACCTATGCAACCAGTCCAAGTCTCTGCCAGCATCTTTTTGATGGTGATAAAGCAACAGATGTCTCTTTCAGCATGAATGGCGCGCAGCCGCGTGCCTATACACTCTATGCGCGAAATGCCATGTTTGAGACGCTGTATCCTCAGGAATACAAAGCCCGTATAGCTATAAGCCCCGATCTTTCCAGACGCCCTATTCAGTGGTTCGATGTAACTGATTCCCACAAACAAGAAACACCGAATCTCTGAGGAAACAAATGCTGAAACAGCTATTTGCCCTTACCGCCTCTGCAGCGCTTGCGGTATCCTGCAATGACAATCCCCATCACAGGGGGATAGGAAAACTGGACAAGGTTTTTTCCAAGACGGAAGAAATCGGCATCGACCGCGAAACGCGTGAATTATTGCTGATCAATAAAAACGATACTTTCCTGCTGCAGCGCACGAATAATGCCGGTCGGGTCGATGCGCGCCTGACCTATCAGTTTGTCGATCATAAAGAAAAGGGCCTTGAATGCCGCACGCGTCTGGAACGCGGTGAACAGGTTCTGGACTATCCGTTTAGTGCGGGGAATATCGTCCCCAATCTGCTCATGGCAGAACCCGAAACCTACCGCGCCGATTTCATGCGCCGTCCCGATGACCTGGCCGGGCGCAATATTACCTGGATCAAAGTGGAAATTCCAAAACCCTAACTATCAATCTTCCAGCGCCAGCGTATTTTCCAGGCGCCAGGTGGGGCCCGCCTCTTTCAAATCTTTTACAAAGACCCAGCGGTCATGCGTCTTGCGGCGATAGCCGTCATTATTGTCGATGATGCGGCCCTGATCGTCTTTATGCGTGATGCTTTGTTCGGCAAAGATTTCCACCGTGACATGCGCGGTCGTGCCGTCCAGATGCGCATCGGTGATGATGGCTTTTTTGATGCCGTGCAAAGTCACGAAATAGGTTTCGCGTTTGGCTTCGCGCGCATCGACCTGGCGGATAAAAGCCTGGTACAGGCTTGGCGAGAGCAGCATTTCCAGCGTATTGCGGTTGCCATTGGCAAAGGCGGAAATAATAATCTCAAACGCCTTGCGCGCTTTTTCCAGGAATTCATGCGGGCGGAAAGACGGATCGACGGCCAGGAACTGGGTCAGGTTGTTATGCGCCGTCGCCGTATCAACGATGGCGAAATTCGGCATGTTCTGGGCCCAGCGGTCACTCGCCGGATCGACCAAAGCCGCTCCGTTATGCGCTGCTACGTCTTCGCGCGGCCGGGCCTGCGCCATCGGCATGCCTTGCGGCTCATCTTCCGATCGCGTCCCCAGCACCGAACGCAGGCGGAACAACAGCGCCACCGCGATCACAGCGAAAATAATGATATCCAGATAATTGCCTAAGCCGTCCATAATTTGACCCTGTTCTTTTGAGGTTAATCTAAGGCGCAATGGCGGGAATTGCTAGAGGCGCCGTAATGGCGTAAAACCCTTCCATGTCCCTTTCCCTGTCCATGTCTCGCTTTTCATCCCCGGCTCTTGTCAGACACCGTCTGCCTTTGTCATGCCTTGGCCTGGTGCTGGCGGTTTTTATCTGGTCGGCCATCTGTCCGTTCGACCGTTTCACCTGGTGGCTGGAAGTCGCCCCCGTGCTGGTTGTCGTGCCGCTGTTGCTGGCAAGCTATGCCCGGTTTCGCCTGACCGGATTGCTGTATGCGTTAATCGCACTCCATGCGGTTATCCTGATGATCGGCGGACATTACAGCTATGCCCGGGTGCCGGGCTTTGACCAGATCGGACAGATGCTGGGCTCTAACCGCAATTCCTATGACGGTGTCGGCCATCTGGCCCAAGGGTTTATTCCCGCCATTTCTATTCGTGAACTTCTGCTGCGGACGTCGCCCTTGCGGTCAGGGAAGTGGCTTTTTGTCTTGATTGTCTTTTCCTGTTTGGGAATCAGCGCCCTGTATGAAATCATCGAATGGGCCACAGCGCATTTCAGCGGGGAGAACGCCGCCGACTTCCTCGGCACCCAAGGCGATATCTGGGACACGCAAAAAGACATGGCCCTGGCAGGAGTGGGGGCATTGACCGCTCTGCTTTGCCTTGGCAAATGGCATGACCGGCATATTTTGCGGATGACAAACTACAAGGAACAAAACACATGAGCTTTATCCAGGAATTCAAATCCTTTGCCGTCAAGGGCAATGTGATCGACCTCGCCGTGGGGGTCATTATCGGCGGGGCGTTCGGCAAGATCGTGACCTCGCTGGTGAACGATGTCCTCATGCCGCCTTTGGGCTGGATGATGGGGCGGATCGATTTCAGTGAATATTACCTGATCCTGTACCGGCCAAAAGACGCGCCGCATGATTTCCCCACGCTGGAAGCGGCAAAAAACGCCGGGGCCGTCGCCATCGGTTACGGCAATTTCATCAATGTGGTGATCCAGTTCATGATCGTCGCCTTTGCCGTGTTCCTGCTGGTCAAACAGATCAACCGCCTCAAGGCCCACCATGAGGCCGCCACTGCAGCAGCCGCCGCGGCCGCCCCGCCACCCGCTCCGCCGAAATCGGAATTGTTGCTGGAGGAGATCCGGGATTTGTTAAAACAAAAAAACCCTCTCCCTTAGGGATAGGAACTTTTTTCTTCTCCTCTCTCTTCTCCCCTACCCCTACAAAAACCCTTCTCGCTTTTTTAACGGTCCACCGCTATAAAGACATATCTTTCAACCGCCGCCCTCTTCCCAAGGACTCCGAATCATGGCCGACCAAGCACCGCAATTCCCGATTACCGTCAACGCCCAATACACCAAGGATTTCTCGTTCGAGAACCCGAACGCCCCGCAAAGCCTGGTCAATAAAGGCACGCCGCCGAATGTCGAAGTCAACATCAATGTCGAGGCCCGCCCTGTTTCCGAAGACAGCTATGAAGTGGCTTTGAAAGTCTCGGCTTCGGCCAAAAGCGAGGAGGCTACGGCTTTTGTGGTCGAACTGACCTATGCCTGCATCATGACTCTGAACGGCTTTTCCGACGACCAGATCCAGCCCGTGCTGATGATCGAAGGCCCGCGTCTGTTGTTCCCCTTCGCCCGCCAGATCATTGCCGACGCCACCCGCGAAGGCGGCTTCCCGCCGCTTTTAATCAATCCGATCGATTTCGCCGCCATGTACCAGCAGAATATGATGCAGCAACAAGGCCAGGGCGAAGCTGCCGGCAACGCCTGATAAGCTCATTTTAAATCAAGTTGCATAGCAACACGGTTTTTTATTGACAGAATTGCGCGGATTTGTATAATAATGTATATTAACCAAGGGAGGAAACATGTCGTTTTTTAATGCAAAGAAAGATATTACGAATAAAAAGACACGGAATCAGGAAGAAGTTGTCCTTAAGCAAGCTCAGCAATATGGAAAGCCTAGCGAGCTTAGCGCTGGCGTGCTGAAACAGATGGAACAGCAATTTCAGCAAGCTGAACAGCTTATTCCGTTAACGCCACCTGGGATGGTCATGTAATCCCCGATAAGAATATATCTTAAATGGCCCTTTTCCGGGCCATTTATTTTAACCATATAGAATATAATTTCTTTTTACATCCGAAATAAATTGGTGTATAAAGGATGCATGAATGCGGCTCAATTCGTTGGGGCGTGTTTTTTTATTGGAAAAACCAACCCTGACTGGATAACCGACCCGCGATGGCGTCGTTAGAACAACATCTTTTCGAGCACGCTTTATGTGCCCATATGATCTTCAGCGTTGGTCCGTCCGGGGAATTGAATCTTGCCTTATGTAATGAATCCGCCGCCGCTTTTTACGGGCTGGACCGCAATGCCCTCCAGGATAAATCCACCGTCCAGATTTTTGGCGATTCGGTTGCCTCGTTTTTTGACCATTGCGCCCGCCTCTGTCTCCAGCGTCAGGCCCCGGTCGTCACCGCCCCCGGCGATCTCCCCTCTTCCTTTACCGCCCAGACGCAGAATTTCACCATCAACCCGCTTTTTGATTCCGCGCGCAAGATCACCCATATCGATATCGGCTTTTTGCCCGATGAAACCGCCAGACTGGAACTCCAGCGCGAACGTGACGAAGCCTTAAACGCCAGCCGCGCCAAATCCACTTTCCTAGCCGGGATGAGCCATGAATTGCGCACGCCGCTGAATGCCATTCTTGGCTTTTCCGAACTGATCCGCAGCGAACTTTTCGGCCCCCTTGGCCATGCCAAATACGCCGAATACATGAACGACATCCATTTTGCCGCAGGGCATTTGCTGGAAATCATCAATGACGTGCTGGACATGTCCAAAATCGAGGCCGGCAAGTTCGAACTGCACGAACAGGATGTCGATATGACGGCGATGCTCAACTCTGTCGCCCGCATCATGAGCGACCGCGCTACCTCGGCCCGCATCTTTATCCGCGCCGAAACCGATCCGGGCGTGGAAGTCCTGCACGCCGACCAGCGCGTCCTGCGCCAGATGCTGTTCAACCTGATTTCCAATGCAATCAAGTTTTCCCCCGTCGGCGGCACGGTCACCCTGCGCGCTTATCCCGACCCCGAAACAGGCCGTGCTTTCCTGTCGGTCCAGGATCACGGCATCGGCATGGAACCGCATGACATCGCACGCATGCTGGAACCCTTTGCCCAGGACCGCGCCAGTACCCGCACCGGCATCGGCACGGGGCTGGGCCTGCCGCTGACCC
>JAQGJA010000167.1 GCA_028290805.1 Alphaproteobacteria bacterium | reverse complement strand
AGGAAAAAATGCTCGCCGCTTAGATAATAACCCTCGGGCCGGACCTCGATATCGCGGATGCCGGTATAGGATAAAACTTCGTCCAAAATCTGGCCGTCAGCCCCCCAAAGGCGGATGCGCAGATTATATAAATTCGGCGTATCGGGTGTCCAGAGCTTGATGCTGCCCTCGAACTGCAAACGCATGCGGGTTCCCGCCCCCTTGATCTTGCCGATGGTTTTTGCCGCCGGGGTTTCGCTCGGGTCGCTGGCATCATAGGCTTCAACTTCGACATAAGCCACGTTATGCGCCAGGGTAATTGGAATTTCGAAATAAACCGCCTTGTTTTCGGCCGATGGCGTAACCTTGAAACCCTTTTGCTGGATGCGCGTTTTGGGCACGACCTCCAGCCAGACATCCTGCCAGATAAACGAGGTATTGGTGTAATACATGTCATGCGGATGGGCAACCTGTTTGCCGCGCGGCTGGTCGGTGTCCTCTGTGTCTTCGGCGCGCACGGTGATCTGTTCGTCAAAGCCGCCATTTTTTAAATAGGGCGTGATGTCGAAATAAAACGGCACATGGCCGCCTTCGTTCAAATAGGCTTCCTCGCCATTGATAAAAACCTGGGCGCGGTAATCCACCGCGCCAAAATGAAGCAAAAGATCATAATCGATCCAGTTGATATCTTCCCATTCTTTCGGGATGCTGAAATTACGCTTATTCCAGCCGATATCATGCGGGGTCTTGTCATTGATCCCCGATAATTCCGTCTGATAGGCAAAGGGAACATTGATCGTGCGGCTCAGTTTATGGTCGCGCTCGAACCATTTTTCTTCCATGCCGCGCCGCCCGTCATCGAAATCGAATTGCCATTCCCCGTTCAGCTTCATATAGCGCGGACGGTAAAATTGCGGGCGCGGGTAATTGAGGCGGTCAATACGGGCAAAATTCGGCCGGTTATCAGACATGTAGATCTCCATTAATCGTTATAGTAATGGTATGGGACGAAAGTTAATAAAGTCCAGCGATCTATTGCAGTGCAAGAAGATAAAACGCCGCTTTCTTTCTGGCCCGTTCGGTATATCCTGTTAAAAGACCGTTACACTGGACCACAGCATCATGACCGAAAAAACTTTCCCCAAACTCTCCCTGCGCAGCGACCACTGGTTCGGGCCAAACGCCCCGGTCGATCTGCGCGCGCACCATACGGGCAAGCTGGTCAATTCCAAGCTGACTTTGACCGAGCTGACTGGCACGGACCACCAGCTGAAAGACCGCACCCAAAGCGGCCGCCGCCCGGTTATCGGCGTCTGCGGTTTCGGCGGCGATCTCAACCCCTGCCAGGCCATGCACGACCATCATCTGGGCGCCCGCGTGGTCGAGGGCATCCGCGATGCCGGCGGTTTGCCTTTGCGCTTTGAAAGCTCCCCCCCCTTGGGAGAACCCTTGGTCCGGCCCACGGCGATGTATCTGCGCAATCTTACAGCGCTGACTTTGATCGAAACGATTATTTCCAACCCGCTGGATGGGATCATCTTGCTTACCGGCTGCGACAAGACGACGCCCGCCGGTTTGATGGCCGCTTTGTTCACCGATATCCCGGTGATTGTCGCCTCCTCCGGCCCCATGCTGAACGGTTACTATCACGGGGCCCAGGCCGCATCGGGCATCCATCTTTGGAAAAACCGCGAATTGCTGGCCGCCCGTGAAATCACCGAAGCGGACCTGATGACCCGTTCCTGCGCCGCGCAGCCCAGCGCCGGGCATTGCATGAGCATGGGCACGGCCTCCACCATGAACGCCATGGCCGAGGCTTTGGGTTTAACCCTGCTGGGCAGTTCCTCCATCCCCGCCCCGCTTTCCGAGCGCGCGCATTACAGCTATATGGCAGGCCGCGAAGCCGTCGACATGGTGCTGGCGGACCGTAAGCCCAGCACGATCGTCACGCGCCAGTCCTTCCTGAACGCCGTCGCCCTGAACGCGGCCATCGGCGGATCGACCAACGCCGTTGTCCACCTCTTGGCCATGGCAAAAATGGCTGGGATCGAATTCTCGCTGGAAGACTGGCAGGAATTCGGCAGCGGCGTACCCCTTTTGGTCAATGTCAAACCCTCGGGCGATTACCTGATGGAAGAATATAACCGCGCCGGCGGCCTGCCCGCCGTCATGCGCCAGCTTATGTCTGTCGGCCGAATTTCCACTGATGTTACCTGGTGCACCGGCCTGAAATTATCCGACGAGCTGGCTAAATATGACGATTACACCGACCCCAAAATCATCCGTCCCATCAATGAAGCACTCCAGCCCGAAGGCGGCGTCGTGGTCCTGAAAGGCAATCTGGCCCCCGATGGCGCCGTGATCAAGGTTTCGGCCGTTTCCGATAAAACCCTGCTCCAGCACCGGGGCAAGGCCGTGGTCTTTGACAATATCGAGGAATATCTGGCCCGCATTGACGATCCGGCGGAAAATATCCAGGCCGATAACGTCCTGGTCCTGCGCAATTGCGGGCCCATCGGCTATCCCGGCATGCCCGAAGTCGGCAATGTCCGCCCGCCCGGTTATCTCTTGAAGCAAGGCATCAAGGCCATGGTCACCGTATCGGATGCCCGCATGAGCGGCACCGCCTATGGCTGTCACGTGCTGCACGTTTCCCCGGAAGCCGCCATTGGCGGGCCTTTGGCCCTTGTTGAAAGCGGCGACTGGATCGAACTGGATGTCGCGGGCAATAAAATAACCCTGGATATTTCCGACGAGGAAATGACCCGCCGCCGCGCCGTCCTGCAACTGACCACAACACCGATCCACAGCCCCTGGGGCATCATCCACACCCACCCCGATCTTGGCGTCAACCAGGCGCATTTGGGCGCTTATCTCAAACTCTTCGACGCCCCCGTCATGGCGCGTGCCGAATTGCTCCAACGCATCAACCAGGGCCTGCGCCGCCAACACTAAAGGAAGTTTCCATGCATCCCGTCGAACACTACCTTGAACAAAGCCCTCTTATCGCCATCCTGCGCGGCATTACGCCGGAAGAGGCCATTGGGCATGCCACTGTCATTTACGATGCCGGATGGCGTTGCCTGGAAATCCCGCTGAATTCACCCCAGCCCTTGGAAAGCATCCGCCTTTTGGCCGAGCATTTCGGCGACCGGATGTTTATCGGTGCGGGCACCGTCATCACGCGCGAAGATGTCACCAATGTTGCAAAAGCGGGCGGGCAATTTATCGTCGCCCCCAACATGGACCAGGAAGTCATCCTGGGCGCCATCGGCGAAGGGCTGGATATCATGCCCGGCGTGATGACGGCCAGCGAGGCCTTTAATGCCTATAAATACGGCGCGCGTTATCTGAAGCTTTTTCCTGCCGATTCCCTTGGGCCTTCCTATATCAAGGCGCTGATGTCGGTCCTGCCGAAAGATGCGAAAATCATTCCCGTTGGCGGCGTCTCCCCCGCTAACCTAAAAGAATTCGCCGCCGTAGGCTGTGCCGCCTATGGCATCGGCTCGCAGCTTTATAAAAAAGGCATGGGCGTTACCGAAGTCGAAAAAAATGCGCGTGAATTTGCCGAAGCCTGCAAGGCGCTATAACAACCGCAGCAATCCCGTGCAAACCGCCGTTTCGCTATCCATCTCGGCGATAATCTTCCAGCCGCGCAAACCAAGCGCCTGGTGGTAATATTCGCGCCGCCTGTCGGCATCGGCCAGCAGCACTACTTCCTTTTTTCCCGGATAATTCTGTTCCGCATGGCGCAATTCATGCCCGATTAAAATACCCGACAGGAAAGCCGTCAGATTTTTTGGAGGATTTTCCGCATAGAATTTACGGGACCGAACCTGCCAGATATTAGACAAGACGCCATGATCCTGCTGGGCCAGGGTAATGCCTTCGGAAAAGGATTCCTCATGCCAGTCATTGGCTTCTAACTGGTTTTCCTTGCGGAAAAGCGGGGCGAGTGATCCATGCGTACTAAGGATGCCGAACATTTCGCCCGTCATTACTGTATGAAAATCGACAATTTTATCATCTTCGATTT
>JAQGJA010000166.1 GCA_028290805.1 Alphaproteobacteria bacterium | reverse complement strand
CTTTACCATCTCGCCGATTTTGTGGCGCAAGCTGCCGGGCGCCCGTTCGGCGGGACGGGTGCAGTCGGTTGCCCTGCGCATCGTTTGCGACCGCGAGGCGGAGATCGAAAAATTCCTGCCCCAGGAATACTGGAGCATTACCGGGCAATTCAAAGCGCCGAACGGACAGAATTTTACCGCTCGTTTAAGCCAGGTGGACGGCAAGAAGCTGGAGAAATTCACGATCAATAACGAGGTTTTGGCCAAGGATGTTCTGGCACGTCTGCGGGGCCAGGATTGCCGCGTGATCAAGGTCGACAAGAAACAGGTCCAGCGCCACCCTTCCGCGCCGTTTATTACCTCGAGCCTGCAGATGGAAGCCTCGCGCAAACTGGGGTTCAGCGCCAGCAAAACCATGCGCACCGCCCAGCGTTTATACGAAGGCGTCGATATCGGCGGCGAAACCGTCGGTCTGATCACCTATATGCGTACCGACGGCCCGACGCTTAGCGGTGAAGCCATTGCCGGCGCACGTTCCGTGATTGAAAAAGAATTCGGCGGCGATTACCTCCCCGCCTCCCCGCGCCAGTATTCCTCAAAGGCGAAAAACGCCCAGGAAGCGCATGAAGCGATCCGCCCCACCGACATGCACAAGACCCCTGCCCGCATCGGCAATTTTTTGGAAGGCGACCAGCGCGCGTTATATGAGTTGATCTGGAAACGCACGGTCGCTTCCCAAATGGCCGCCGCCAAGCTGGACCAGGTCGGCGTCGATATCGAAACGGCGAACAAGGCGGGCGTATTCCGCGCCACTGGTTCCGTCATCGCCTTTGACGGTTTCCTCAAAGTCTATTTCGAAGATAAAGACGATATCGATACCACCAGTGAAGACGACGATAACCGCATCCTGCCCCCACTTAATGACGGTGATAAACCGATGATGAATGCGGTTACGCCGAACCAGCATTTCACCGAACCGCCGCCGCGTTTTTCCGAAGCGACCTTGGTAAAACGCCTGGAAGAACTCGGCATCGGCCGCCCGTCCACCTATGCCTCGATCATCCAGGTCTTGCAGGACCGCAATTATGTGCGGCTGGACAAGAAACGCTTTTTCCCCGAAGAGCGTGGCCGCGTCGTCACCGCCTTTATGGAGATTTTTTTCAAGCAATACGTTGAATATGATTTCACCGCCGATCTGGAAAACCAATTGGACGATATCGCCGACGGCAAGATCGGCTGGCAGGAAACTTTGGATGCGTTCTGGAAGGCGTTTTCGAAAAAGACCGGCGAAATTGGCGAATTGCGCACCAGCGAAGTGCTGGATGTTCTCAATAAGGAATTGGAGAATTACCTGTTCCCGCCGCGCCCCGATGGCAAGGAGCGCAGGCTTTGCCCCAATTGTGACGAAGGAAAATTAAGCCTCAAACCCGGTAAATTCGGCTTTTTCATCGGCTGTTCCAATTACCCGACCTGCAAGTATACGCGCCAGTTGGCCCAGGATACTAACGGCGCCGGCGACGATGCCGGCAAGCCGCTGGTCGAGCCCAAGATATTAGGCAAGCATCCGGAAACGGGTTATACGGTGAGCTTGCGCATGGGACCTTACGGCCCCTATGTACAGATCGACCTGCCGGAAAATGCGCCCGCCCCGCCAGTGCCGGAAGAAGCCGTCGAGATCGGCAAAAACGGCAAGCCGAAGAAAGCCAAAAAGCCGAAAAAAATTGCGGCGGAAAAACCAAAACGCGCGTCATTGCCGCAAGGTTTGACGATTGAGGCGACCTCGCTGGAGATGGCGTTATCCCTGCTCGCCCTGCCCCGCCTGATCGGCCACCACCCGCAGACCGGCGAAAAGATCGAGGCCAATAACGGCCGCTTTGGCCCGTATTTGAAACATAAATCCCTCTTCGTCTCCATCCCCAAAGGCGACGACCTCATGACCATCGGCATGAACCGCGCCGTGGATCTTATCGCGCAGAAGGAAGAGAAGAAGGCGCGGGATGAAGCCAATGGGGTGAAGCCACGGACATGGGGACGGAAGAAGGCGGCACCGGCGAAGAAGGTTGCGGCGAAGAAAGCTGTTGCGAAGAAAGCGGCACCTAAAAAGGCGGTGAAGAAGAAAGCAACGGTGAAGAAAACAGTGAAGAAGAACACCGCGAAAGCGTAAGTGGGTTTTATGCGATTGAAACCCGATCATCACCATTTGCTTTTTATTCTTTTATCCTAAATAATAAGGTATGAAAAAAGAAAACGACACATCCGGCACAACGCCGGGCAAACCCAAAAAACCTGCCAAATCCCCGCCAAAGCTGACCCAGGATGAGGTGCTTGCCTTTGTCGCCTCGCGCAACGGGCGGGTGACCAAGGCCGAGATTGCCCGAAAATTCGGGGTGACGGGGAATGACCGGATCGGCCTCAAGCATGTTCTGAAAGAAATGCTGGCGCGTGGGACCTTGCATCATGGGACTTTCCGGTCTTATGTGTTGCCTGGTCAGATGCAAAAAAAAGAAGATCCTGTCATTTCGACCAAAGGGAGAAATCCCGGCACGAAACAAGGGGATTTCTCCCTCGCGAAGGGCTCGGTTCGAAATGACAGGAGAGTGGAGAGAAATGACAGAATGGGTGATAGGGAAGAAAAACCGCCCACCCATTTTATCGGCTTGTACGAACCGCTGCAAAATGGCGGGGGAATGGTGAACCCGGTCAGCCGCCAGGACAAGAACCCGATCATGGTCGGCGAAGGCAAAACGAAAGACGCGCGCAGCGGCGATCTGGTGCGGGCGGATTTTTCCCCGCGCGGGTGGAGCATAAGCGAAGTTTTGGCCGACCGCGACGATGCAGGTATGGTCAGTTTAATGGCGATCAAGACGCTGGATATCCCGGATGTGTTTTCGCCCGAGGTGATGGCCGAAACGCAAGGGATCAGCGTGCCGTCTTTAGGCAAGCGCACCGATCTGCGCGACGTGCCTTTGGTCACCATCGACGGCGATGATTCCCGTGATTTCGACGATGCGGTGTATGCCATTGCCGACGATGCTGAAGACAATAAAGGCGGCTGGAAAATCACCGTGGCCATTGCTGATGTAGCCCATTACGTGAAGACTGATTCCGCGCTGGACCGCGAGGCGCTGAAGCGCGGCAATTCGGTGTATTTCCCCGACCGCGTCGTGCCCATGCTGCCCGAAGCACTGTCGAATGATCTGTGTTCGCTGCGTCCCCATGAAGAGCGTGCCTGTATGGCCGCATTGATGCGCATCAATGAAAACGGGCATCTGGTCGAGATTAAAATCGTGCGGGGCCTGATGAAATCAGTGGCGCGCCTGACCTATACCGAGGTGCAGGAAGCGTTGGACGGGCAGCCGAATGAGAAGACCGCACCCTTGCTGGACACAGTCATCAAACCGCTTTACGGGGCGTATAAAACGCTGGCCAAGGCGCGCGCGGATCGCGGCACGGTCGAGCTGGACCTGCCCGAGCGCCGCGTCTTTTTAAAGAACGGCATGATCGAGGACATCATTTCCAAGCCGCGCTATGACAGCCACAAATTGATCGAAGAATTGATGATCCTGGCTAATGTCGCCGTGGCCACGATGTTCGAGGAAAAGAAACAGGAAGCCTTGTACCGCATCCACCCGAAACCCGATGCGTCGCGCTGGGCCTCGACGCGTGAATTTCTGCAGGAGCTGGGCCTGAAGACCAAGCCCGGCCTGTCGCCAAAGCCTGCCGATCTGCAGGCTTTGCTGGACCAGGTGGTCGGCCGCGACGAAGCGCCTCTGGTCAACGATATCGTCCTGCGGTCGATGTCCCAGGCCTCGTACAGCCCGGAGAATATTGGGCATTTCGGCCTGGCCTTGGAGAATTATTCGCATTTCACCTCGCCCATCCGCCGCTATGCCGACCTTATCGTGCACCGCGCCTTGATCAAGCAATTCCATCTGGGCAATGACGGCCTGACCGATGCCGAGGAAGAGGATCTGGTCCGCATTGGCGAGCATATTTCCCAGCGCGAGCGCATCGCCCAGGTGGCCGAGCGCGACACGATCAACCGCTATATCGCCCTGTTCCTGGAAGACAAGATCGGCGCAACCTTTGCCGCAAGGGTCAGCGGCGTCACAAGATTCGGCCTGTTCGTTAATGTCGACCCGATGGGCGCGGACGGCCTCATCCCCGTGCGCACCCTGCCCGAGGATTATTATATCCATGACGAAAAACGGCATTCCCTGGTCGGGCGGCGCAACGGGCTGGTCTTTCGCCTGGCCATGCCTTTGACCGTGCGGTTGCTCGAGGTTGAGGCGGGGACGGGCCGGTTGCTGATGGAACTCCTTCCCGGCCAGTTCGGGACCAAGGAACCCACTCGCGAACGCCGCTTTTTACGCCGCGACCGCCCGGAAGACCGCGGCGAACGTAGTCGTTCCCGCGATGATCGTGGCGGTGGAAGAAGGCGTTAGACATGACCTGTAATGCCGACAAGGGAGGGATCCCTCCTTCGTCGGATTACAGATAGAAACCCCTTGACTCACCGCCCCCTTATGGTCTAACTTTCGCCCCTGTTACTGAAATTCCTGTTGAAGGCTTGATAAAATGGCTAAGAAAACCCAGACCCTCGTCCGTCTTGAATCCACCGGCAAAAACGCCAGCGGCGCTTCGACCGGTTACTTTTACGTGACTGAGCGCAACCCACGCAACACGACCGAAAAGCTGAAAAAGAGCAAATTCGACCCGCGCGCGATCCACCCGGAAACCGGCAAGCCCGGCGCCCATGTGGAATTCGAAGAGAAACGCAACAAGTTCAAATAAGAACTGTTTGATCGCGATAAAAATTAAACCCGGCTTTTGCCGGGTTTTGTTTGCTCTGTCGATGACGGTCTTACTTAAATAAATGCATCTTCCATGGAGGGATTGATCACATTCGCCTGGGAAATCAGTCCCAGCCCTTCGAAATAGACGCAGTTACGCCCGGAATCCTTGGCTTCGTACAGCGCTTTATCGGCGCGGTCGATGGCGGTTTCGACGTCTTTCATGGTGTCTTCCAGGATGACGCCGCCGATGGAACAGGTGACGGCGATCTGGCCTTTGCCGGCGATATTGAACGGCATGTCCGAGATCACTTTGCGCAGGCGATACGCCACGTCAAACGCCGTATGGCGACCGATATTGGGCAGGACGGCGATGAACTCCTCACCGCCCAGGCGGGCCAGCATGTCGAAACTGCGGATCTGTTTGGACAGGCGCCCAGCAAATTCGCGCAAGACCTCGTCGCCCACGCCGTGGCCGTAGGTGTCGTTAACGTTCTTGAAATGGTCGATGTCGAACATCAGCACGCAAAGCGGCTTCATGCCGACGCTGGCGTCGTCCATCATCTTTTTCAAATGCGCCATTAAATAACGGCGGTTGAAGAGACCGGTCAATGAATCCGTCAGCGCCAGGGAAATGCTGGCTTCGTAATTGGAACGCAGTTTTTTCTGGAAACGTCTGCGGCGCACCTGTGTTTTGACGCGGGCGCGCAATTCGTTGCGGTCGATGGGGCGCAGCAAATAATCATGCGCGCCGTTGAATTCCAGGCCGGTGGCCACGCGCACCATATCCTGGTCTTCGGCCAGCATGATGATTGGCACGGATTTGGTGATCCCGTCCAGGCGCAGATGCGAACACAGACGCAAGCCGTCCTCGCCATCCAGGTTGAGATTAACAAGAATGACATCGAAATGAATCTGTTCGGCCATTTCCATGGCGCGGACGCCGTTCGAAACGACGGTGACCTTGTGACGGTCGCGCTGCAAGGACTCAACCAGGCGCTGGGCCTCCATTGCATTGCTCTCGACCAGAAGAATATCGGCGGCGGCCGTATCGACATCCTTGATATCTACTACATGGTTGATGGCGCCAAATTGTATGGCGGTTTCCTCGCGCAACATCCATTCATCCGCCGTCATTTTCAGGCGGATCAGCGAACGCACACGGGACATTAAGGCAAGGTCGTTTACAGGCTTGCTGAGGAAATCATCGGCGCCGGCTTCAAGGCCGCGGACGCGGTCGGAAATATCGGTCAAAGCGGTGACCATCACCACGGGAATATTCTGGGTCAGCGGATCGGCCTTCAGCCTTTCGCAAACTTCGAAACCGTCCATACCGGGCATCATGATATCCAGCAAAATGACATCGGGACGTTCCGTGCGGGCTTTTTCCAAAGCCTCGGGGCCGCTCATTGCTGTAACGACGCGGAAAAACTCGCGTGTCAGCTTCGCTTCCAGTAATTTGACGTTCGGGGCGATGTCATCGACGACGAGGATTTTTGCGCTCACGCGGGGTTATCCTTATAGATAGCGTTGCACGACTTCCAGGAAACTGGAAACGGAGATGGGTTTGGCAATGTAATCTTCGCATCCGCCCTGCAGGATTTTTTCCTCGTCGCCCTTCATCGCAAAAGCGGTAACGGCGATGACGGGGATGTGCTTGACATTCGGGTCCTGCTTGATCCATTTCGTGACTTCCAGGCCGGAAATTTCAGGCAGCTGGATATCCATCAGGATCAGATTGGGTTTATGCTTTTTCACCTGTTCAAAGGCGTCACGCCCGTTGCGGCTGGGAATCGTTTTATACCCATGCGCTTCCAGCAGATCCTGGAAAAGCTTCATGTTCAGTTCGTTATCTTCGACAATGAGAATCGTTTTTGACATTTATAGGCCTCAAATGGGCGGGCTTGGAGGTTCTACTCTGGGCCAAGACCACTTAAAATTGGTTAAAGCCCGGCAAGAAGTTTTTTGTTTATTTACTTTGGCATAGTCCACTCCGCCAAGACCTGCGCCCGCTTAAAGCTTTTTTTATATCACGCCCATAAAATCGAATTCCTGCCCGCTTGAGTATTTTGCATGTCCGCTAACCTGCCCGAAAGCTTCCAGTTGATCTTTCACGACTCGCCTTTGGGCGTGGCCGTGCTTATCGGGGCGAAACCGGACAGCCTGGAAAACGCGCTTCTCCTCTATGCCAATCCGTCTTTATTGAGATTGCTGCAGGAATGGCGGCCGGACCGTTTCGACCTGGTCCACCTGATCTCCGATCTTTGTATTAGCGATGAAGAAGAATCGCTTTTCCCCCTGCCCACCGATTCTAGCACGGAAAGCGCCATTATCACCAAGCTAACCTTGGATAACAGCAGCGAGCGCTGGCTGGAAATCCGGGCCCAGCCGACCACAATACTGGGCGAAAAAGGCTATTTCTTCTGGTTCAGCGATATCACGGCAACGAAAACCAAAGAGCT
This sequence comes from Alphaproteobacteria bacterium, assembly GCA_028290805.1. Classification (GTDB taxonomy): domain Bacteria; phylum Pseudomonadota; class Alphaproteobacteria; order Micavibrionales; family SZUA-601; genus JAQGJA01. Next base: position 743 of record JAQGJA010000166.1, on the reverse strand, counting down.
TAATGCGCTGAACGAAGCGAAACTGGCCGATGCGGCGGCCCAGGCAAAATCCAATTTCCTGGCCACGATGAGCCATGAAATCCGCACGCCTTTGCAGACGATTTTCGGCATGATGGAATTATTAAGCGAGGAAAACCCCACGCCGATCCAGAATGAAATGCTGAACGCTGCTAAAAATTCCGCCGACGGGTTGCTTGAAATCCTGGACGATATCCTGGACCTGGCCAAGGTCGAAGCCGGCAAGATGGAGCTGGACGAATTCGAATTGCCGCTTCGCACGCTTGTATACGGCCTGATCGAAGCGCTGGAAGCCAAGCGGCGCGAAAATAATATTTACCTCAAAACCATCATCGAACAGGATGTCCCTTATGTGATCCACGGCGACCCGAAACGGTTGCGCCAGATCATGACCAATTTATTGGGCAATGCGCTTAAATTCACCGATTACGGCGGCATCACGGTCAGGGTTTCCTGCAAGACGGTGCATCTTGCATTGGAGGAAAACAAAATCGGGTTGCGTTTTGAAATACACGATACCGGCATCGGCATGAGCACAGAAGTTGCCGCTCGGTTGTTCCAACCTTTCGTACAGGCGGATAATTCCACCACCAGGCGCTTTGGCGGCACCGGGCTGGGCCTTTCCATCGCCCAACGTCTGGTGGAATTGATGGAAGGAAAAATCGGCGTACACAGCACGGCCGGAGAAGGCTCGGTTTTCTGGTTTGAAATTCCGACCTGTGCGG
>JAQGJA010000160.1 GCA_028290805.1 Alphaproteobacteria bacterium | reverse complement strand
GGCTATCAGGATGAGTTGCGTCACCGTTCCTACATGGAAAACGCCGCCAAGAAACAATCGAATCGCGCCGCATAATATTTGCCCAAATAAATTAACTAGCCGATACCAGTAAGCCGGGCATGATGCCCGGCTTTTTTATTTTCCAATTTCAGACTATACTATGCCCCATGAGTATACCCATGACCCCTCTCATCGTTTTCGACCTGGACGGCACGCTGGCTTTGATCGAGCACCGCAAGCATTTTATCCATGGCCGCAAGAAAAACTGGCGGCGCTTTTTTGCCGCCTGTACCGACGATCTGCCCAATATCCCGGTCATTGCCACCTTTCAGGCTTTGCAGGCCCAGGGCCACCGCCTTGAGATCTGGTCGGGACGCAGCGACGAGGTGCGGGTTGAAACCGAAGCCTGGCTGGCGCAATATTACATCCGCGCCGAAAAACTGCGTATGCGCCGTCATGACGACCATTCCCCCGACGACCAGCTTAAGGAAAAATGGCTGCTTGAGAACGAGCTGGAAACCGGGCAGAAACCCCTCGTCATTTTCGACGACCGCAACAAGGTGGTGGCCATGTGGCGCCGCCACGGCGTCACCTGTTTCCAGGTGGCCGAGGGCGATTTCTGATGCAGGCGCTTAAAACGCATTTGGTAAGGTTGGGTGATTACCTTCGAATCCATCCTTTGCTTGCCGCATGGCTGTTGGCCGCACCCAGCCCGTTTGTGCTGATGTTCCTGGTCCAGATTCCGCTGTGCCATATCCGTTTGATTTCGGATTTCTTCGAGTCCCTGCCGCCTGTTGCGACATTCTGGGCGCTGACGCTGTTTTGCATCCTCCCAGCCTATCTGATCCTGGCTTTTATGATCCCAAGGCGCATTCCCCGCCTGCTCAGCTTGGGCGGTTTTACCTTCCTGCTGACGGGGGCGATTCCGCTGCTGTGGGTGTTCGGCTTTTACACCTCGCGTTTGGCGTTCAGCGATTGTGTTTAGGCGCGTTTTTTAGCGCGTTTACTATAGCCGGGGCTTACAAGGCTACAACATCTTTATAACCGGGCTTTCATAGTGATGGACAGAACGAATAAAAAACAGGAGATACGTCATGCAAAAGGATAAATCAACCTGCTGTGGCGGGGGTAAAACCGCCCCCCAGAAAAAACCAGACGGTGCTACACGCGGCGCCCGCGAAGACTATCCCGCTAAGCTGACCCCGGATGACGATAACAAAAGCGCGACCCAAAACGGAAAACGTGAACGCATCCGCTAGAGAATTATTTGAGAACTAAAAGGCCCCAATAAAGGGGGCCTTTGCATTTTTCATTTAATTCGTCTGATCATAAACCTGTTCCCGGACGCAGTGAAACGAAGATCCGGGGAGACGATAAAAATATTAAAACTTCTCTGCCTTTTCCAGCAAAGCGAATTTTTCTTCGGCCTCGGAATTGCGCATCTGTTCGAAAATCTTTTCATCGACAAAATGAAACTGTACACCCAGTTTCCGCATTGCCTCTAAACAGGACTCGACCCGGATTTCAAACAGAGGAATACAGTTCTGGCGCGAAATCCATTCGATCGGGTCTTTGCCCGTGATGGGGTCATGCGCAAAATCACCCGCCTGCATTAAATACATGCTAGCCGGTTTTGCCGCGTGCTGCAGGAACTTTTCCTTGTCCCTGGTGGAAAAATAAACCGCATCGTCCTTCAGTGCGAATAAATTGCACCAGGTATCTTTCCATTCCGGCAAAAAACAACTGGCGAAACGCATTGAAGGGCTGGCGAAAATGATCTGCTGTTTTTTGCCATTGACAGTTTTTTCACTGGTGGCGATTTCGGTCAGCCCGCTTTCGGCCGAGCCGTGGAAAACGATATCGTGCATGTCCTCACCGCTGCGATAAATAAAAAAGATAAATAAAAAATATCATCGGCGCCGCCTTATAAAAATGCCATATCAGATAATGACTCTGCGCAGCAGGAAGATGAATAATTTCATCACCAATGCCAATGTGGCACAGGCCGTGATCCCGCCCAGCCAAAGCGCTGCGGCCCACCACCAGGCTTTATATTTGCCGCGCGATTCCAGGAAATCAGTACAGCGATTCAACATCGGCTTTTCCGCGGAAGATGTAATAGCAATAGGCAGTGTAACCCAGCACCACCGGCAAAAACAACGCCACCCCAATCAAAAGCAGCGATAAAGATTGCGGCGCAGCCGCCGCCTGCCACAAATCAATCCGGCGCGGCACGACATAGGGCCAAAGCGAAATGGCCAGGCCGATATAGCCCAGCACGAACAGGAAATTGGTCAGTAAATAAGGGGCGACATGCCCGTCTTTATGAATCTTGCGGTATAAAACCACCAGCGTGATCCCGGCGATAACCGGCACCGGCGAAAGATAGAAAATATTGGGCAGCGTAAACCAGATTCTGGCAATTTCCGGACTGGTGAAGGGCACACAAAGACTGACCAGCGCCATGAAAATGCCGACGAAGAGCAATACGTAATGCGCCGTGCGCCGCGCCCAGGCCGCCGTCTCGCCTTCGGTCTTCATGATCAGCCAGGTCGCGCCCAGTAACGCATACCCCGCCACCAATGCCGCCCCGGTCAGCATCGAAAACCCGGTAAAACTGTCGAACACGCTGCCTCCAAATGCCCGGCCCGTGACCTTTATTCCCTGTACATAGGTGCCCAGCACCACGCCCTGCATAAAGGTCGCCAATAAGGAACCGAAATGAAACGCATGATCCCAGATCCAGCGCGATGTTTCGGCCTTGAAACGAAATTCGAACGCCACCCCGCGGAAAATTAAACCGACCAGCATCAAGAATATCGGCAAATAAAATGCCGGCATCAAAATGGCATAGGCCAAAGGAAAAGCCGCGAATAATCCGCCGCCGCCCAGGACCAGCCAGGTCTCGTTGCCATCCCAAAAAGGCGCAATCGAATTCATCATGCGGTTGCGGCAATTATCGGTCGGCGCGAAAGGAAACAATATCCCACAGCCCAGGTCAAACCCGTCCAGCAAAACATAAAGGAAAACGGCCAGGGCGATAATGCCGCCCCAGACCAGCGGCAGGTCGATA
>JAQGJA010000198.1 GCA_028290805.1 Alphaproteobacteria bacterium | reverse complement strand
ATACGATTGCGGACGGCATCGGTTCCATCGTCGATGCAGACCTGGCCAAGGAATCGGCTAAATTGCAAGCTTTGCAGATCCGCCAGCAGCTGGGCACGCAAACCTTGTCGATCGCCAACCAAAGCCCGAGCATTTTGCTCAGCCTCTTTAAATAAGAATTACAAAATGCCTAAAAAAACCCCGGCTGGCATGCCGGGGTTTTTGTTTTACCAGCGCAAATCATTTCCATAGAAGTAGTCAATCTTTACGATTTATTCAATGCGAATCGCTCATACTAGTTGATGTAACCAAGAAGGTTATGAATAAAATCTCAGAAGGAGAATCCCTATGTCTAACTCAGTAAATTCCAATATCGGCGCGACCATTGCGCTGCAATCATTGAACAGAACCAACAGCGAACTTGCCAGCGTGCAAAAACGCGTATCGACAGGTTTTCGCGTCTCTGATGCCAAAGATGACGGCGCCGCTTTCGCCGTTGCCCAAGGTTTAAGAGCAGATGTGAAAGGAAACGAGGCGGTAAACGAACGCCTATCCGTCGCCAAAGGCTTGCTCTCGGTCACCCAGGAAGGCCTGAAAGGGATTTCCAACACGGTTGGCGAAATGCGCAAAGTTGCGGTCAAACTGGCTGATGACAATCTCAGCACCGATGAACGCACCCAGTACAACGCTGATTTCACCGCATTGGCTGCCGACATCACCAAATATATCGGCCAGTCCAGCTTTGGCGGCAATAACCTGATCAACCAGGCTACGGCTATCAACGTTATCTCTGATTCAAGCGGCGGCAACATCTCTTTGGGTGCGGCCAACCTGACCACGTCACTGGCGACCTTAACTGGTACGACAATGGCAACCGGCGCAAACGTTCGCGCCAACCTCATCAATGCCGGCGGTGCCCTGGATACATTCGAAGGTGTCATCAGTACCCGCCTTGCAGCCGTTGGTGCCAATAGCCGTTCCGTTGAAAACCAGGATGCATTCATCAAGGTTCTCAGCGACACGATCACAGACGGTATCGGTTCCATCGTTGACGCAGACCTGGCAAAAGAATCGGCCAAGCTGCAGGCTTTGCAAATCCGTCAACAGCTAGGTACACAAACCCTGTCTATTGCGAACCAAAGCCCAAGCGCTCTGCTCAGCCTGTTCAAATAAGATCCGTTTTCACAACAATAAAAGCCCCGGTTATTCGCCGGGGCTTTTTGTATTAATTCTAAACATAAACCCTGGCAAAATTAATCATTACGCAAGACGAATCGGGGATACTGGGTAATGTAACCAAGAAGGTTATGAATAAAATCTCAGAAGGAGAATCTTAAATGGCTAACTCAGTAAACTCGAATATGGGCGCAACCATTGCGCTGCAATCACTCAACAGAACCAACAGCGAATTGGCCTCTGTGCAAAAACGCGTCTCGACCGGTTTCCGTGTATCGGATGCCAAAGATGACGGCGCCGCTTTTGCGGTTGCCCAGGGCCTGCGCGCAGATGTGAAAGGAAACGAAGCAGTAGGCGAACGCCTGTCTGTTACCAAAGGCTTGCTTTCCGTTACCCAGGAAGCCCTGAAAGGGATTTCCGAAAGTGTCGGCGACATTAAAAAAGTTTTGGTCAAACTCGGCGACGCCAATCTCAGCAGCGATGAACGCACCCAGTACCAGAATGATTATCTGGCCCTGACCAAGGACATCGAAAAATATATCGGCCAGGCCACCTTTGGCGGCAACAGCCTTTTGGATACGTCGACCGCCACATCGGTGATTTCCGATTCCAGCGGCGGCACGATTTCCCTGACTGAAAAAGAACTCGGCAATACGGCTACCGGCGCCTTGCGCGTCAACGGCCTTGTCGGCGCCAACGATACGGCAACCCTTGCCTTGATCGACACCTCGGCCGAAGCCATTGCCAAGCTTGGTGAAACGGGCGGCAGCACAACCGAACTTGCCGACTTTGAAAAAGCCGTCAACGACCAGCTGGCCGCCGTCGGCGCCAATAGCCGCACCGTTGAAAACCAGGATGCCTTTATCAAAGTCCTGGCCGACACGATCAGCGACGGCATCGGTTCCATTGTCGATGCAGACCTGGCCAAGGAATCGGCTAAATTGCAAGCTTTGCAAATCCGCCAACAGCTGGGCACGCAAACCTTGTCGATCGCCAACCAAAGCCCGAGCATTTTGCTCAGCCTCTTCAAATAAAAATCATTTCATATCAGAAAAAGCCCCGGTTATTCGCCGGGGCTTTTTATTTTAAATATAGCATAAACCCCGGTGAAATTAACGATTACGCAAGGTGAATCGCTGCATAATGATCAGGTAACCAAGAAGGTTAAATTACTTTTCTCAGAAGGAGAATCCCCATGGCTAACTCAGTAAACTCGAATATCGGCGCCACCATTGCGCTGCAATCTATAAACAGAACAAACAGCGAACTTGCCAGCGTTCAAAAACGCGTATCGACAGGTTACCGCGTCTCTGATGCCAAAGATGACGGCGCTGCTTTCGCCGTTGCCCAAGGTTTAAGAGCAGATGTGAAAGGAAACGAGGCGGTAAACGAACGCCTATCCGTCGCCAAAGGCTTGCTCTCGGTCACCCAGGAAGGCCTGAAAGGGATTTCCGACTCGGTCGGCGAGATCCGCAAAGTCATGGTAAAATTGGCTGACGCCAACCTGAGCTCTGATGAACGCACGCAATACAATGCCGATTATACAGCCCTGCGCGGCGATATCACCAAATATATCGCACAATCGGCTTTCGGCGGTAAAAACCTGATTTCAACAGCTGCGACAGACCTTGCCATTATTTCAGACTCCAGCGGCGGCACGATCACTTTACAGGAAACGGATGTTGAAGCTGCACTGGGAACCCTGGCCGCAGTAGATACATCTTCTGCCAGCACGGCCGCTACGGCTGTCGGCGCTGCAGGTGCCCTGAATACATTCGAAGGTGTCGTCGGTACGGCCCTGGCCCGCGTTGGTGCCAATAGCCGTTCCGTTGAAAACCAGGATGCATTCATCAAGGTCCTGAGCGACACGGTCACAGACGGCATCGGCGCCATCGTTGATGCGGACCTGGCAAAAGAATCGGCCAAGCTGCAAGCTTTGCAAATCCGTCAACAGCTGGGTACACAAACCCTGTCTATTGCGAACCAAAGCCCAAGCGCTCTGCTCAGCCTGTTCAAATAAAATCGCTAAGCGTCAAGCAGAACCCCGGGATCATTCCGGGGTTTTCTTTTTTGCGGCGTTTCTGTTATACTGCGCCCGGGAAGAGCGCCGTTGGGCAGCCGCCCGGCGAACCCGGTCAGGGCCGAAAGGCAGCAGCCGCAGCTGGATCCGGTTGGGTCAACTGGCGTTTTTCCTTTTTCTAATTGGAAATAAAATGTCCGCTTACCGCGCCTTAGCCCGCAAATACCGCTCGCGCCATTTCGGCGAACTGATCGGCCAGGAAGCCCTGGTGCGCACGCTGACCCATGCGATTGAAAATAACCGCCTGCACCATGCCTATATGTTTACGGGCATCCGCGGCACCGGCAAAACCTCGACCGCGCGCATTCTGGCCAAAGCCATCAACTATGTCGGCAAGGACGGCATGGGGAAACCCACGATCGGCCCCACCGATGATTGCGCAATCTGCCAGGCGATTGGCGAGGACCGGCATCCCGATGTGATCGAGATCGACGCCGCATCCAATACCGGCGTGGACGATGTGCGCCAGATCATCGAGAACGTCCGCTATGCCCCCGTACAGGCGCGTTACAAGGTCTTTATCATCGACGAAGTCCATATGCTGTCCAAGGCGGCGTTCAATGCCTTGCTGAAAACGCTGGAAGAGCCGCCGCCGCATGTCATCTTCATGCTGGCCACCACCGAAATCCGCAAGGTGCCCGCCACCATCCTGTCTCGCTGCCAGCGTTTCGATTTGCGCCGCATCGAGGTGCCGGTTTTGGTAGCGCATTACAAAAAGATCGCTGAAATGGA
>JAQGJA010000145.1 GCA_028290805.1 Alphaproteobacteria bacterium | reverse complement strand
AGCGTTCGGTTAATTTTATAAAATGGATATAGAGGGAAAATTGACTCTCCCATGAAGAAATGATATGAAAGATAATGTTTAAAAAGCCCGTGATAAAAGAAAGCTCAGCAGTTATCCGACTTATCGTTGATGCTGATACCATAGAATTTTATAGTTCAATTGACAGCGCTGAAAGCGATTTGGAATATTGGATTGTCGAAGAAGGCATCTTAAAAGCGGCCTATGGACCTGAAGGACAGATTTATAAAATCGGTTTAAAAGAATTTACTCATTTCTGAGGGGCCAAAGGCAAGCGGGTCGTTTTTGAACTGGACCCAATTGCGCAACCGCAGCCTGAAAAACTGCGCGCCTTGCTTATTGAAAGATTTGACGAGTCCGATAAAAACGTGACACTTGCTGAACTTCTTAAGAAATACAGCAGCTATATTAATATTCCCTGATACAACTAAGGCCTTACGACGCTGACCGGCTCTTCAGGCAGTAAATTTGCGGTGATCAGCAACACGCGGATTTCGCGGCCCTGGGCGTAAGACTCGCCGCCGCCCAGGCCCCAGAATTTGGGGCTGCCGAGGCCGGTTTGGGTATTGCTGGCGTTTTTGCGTTCGAATCCGGCCAGGACCAAAGTTTCGCCCGATTGCAGCACGGCGTTCTGCAGGAATCCGGTGCTGTCGACCTCGGGCAGTTGCAGGGTCGAGGTGCCGCTGGTGAATTCGCGCAACTGCACAAGATCGGTAATGCCAAGCGCGATGCGCAGCATGATGCGGTCCTGTTCGATTACGCGCGGCAACAGATTCATGGAAAGGCCGATATCAAGCGTGCCGGGCTCCAGCGTCGTCGAAGAAGTCGTATCGGAAGACGAACCGGAAACGCGGGCGACGTAGGAACGTTTAGTTGCCACTTGCAGCGGCGCGGGTTGGTCGGACAATGTGACGAGTGAGCCGGAATATTCCACCGATACGCGGCGGGCCACGGCAGACAATGCGTTGATAACCAGCTGGGTGGTGTTCTTTGTGCCGAGATTGTTAGGCAATTCGCGCAAGACACCGGCGGAGATGGAGCGTCCTGTATCGGCGCCCTGTGCGACCGAGTTGGTAAAGACGAAAGGCTGGTTGTTGAAAGCGTCCTTGACAACAACGTCCAGGTCGAAATTATTATCATAATCTTTGGAGAGCTGCACCGATAAAACCTTGGCCTCGATGGCGACGCGGCGCAGGCGCAACTTGTTCTGCAATTTCAGGTAATCTTCGGCGGCGTTTACGGCCGAAGGATATCCGGCGATGGTGATCGCCCCGGTTGTCGGCGAATAAGAGGCGCGGGCCTTGCCGGAAATGATCGAATCGATGGTTTTCTGGATCTCTTCCCAGACGGCCAGTTTGCTGGTGCTGTCGACCGATTGCTGGGGCAACCCGCCTTCGGCGCCGGTCGAGCCGGTTTTAACGGAGCCGCCGACATCGGTGCTTCCGGCCAGGGCGTTCAGCATAAAAGTGCGGACAATCTGCTGGGAAATGCGGATCGTGTTGCCGGAAAATTTCCATTCCGCATCGAAACGGTTGGCGATCTGGTCCATTAAATTCGAGAGTTTACCCTGCCAGACCATGCGGCCGCCCGTGACTTCCATACCGTCTGCAGGCAGGAATTTTGCTTCACCACTATCCATGCCGCCGGCTGCTGTGCCGCCTGTGCCTGTCGTCTGGCTGTCGCCCGGAGGGGCAGCGCGATCAACCATGACGCGCAGATTGGTGGCGGCCTGGATCCGGCCTGCAACCTGTTCCAGGGTCAAGGGCTGTTCAAAAGTCAGGACCAGCGCATTGTCCGTTTCCATGGCAGCAGGCAGAAACTGGCCGCTTTGCGCGGCGATGGTGGTATTGCCAAACCACGGCGTGCTTTCTTCGATCAGGGCCGAGGGCGCTTCAGTTTTCGGTTTGATGGCATCCAGCTGGCGGTTGATATTGTCCAGCGAGGTGGAAATATCCTTGCGCGCCTCGTCCCGCGCGGAACATCCCGGCAACAGCACCGGGAAAACCAGGGCGGCCAGGATCAGCAACAAGGACGGAACAGAGCGATTCATGTGCCCATCCTTGCACGGCAAAGGTTAACGAGGGTCTAATTTTGGTGGGATTATGATGATGTGCGCAGGAAGAAAAGAAATTGACCACAGAGGCACTACCAATACATCATATCTTTTGTTACAAGTTTTTCTTTCCCCTTTTTCCTTGACCCTTGGCGCTATTTCCTTAAAATGCGGGGTCACGCATTCCCTTTACGAAACAGAAAAACGATGTCCAAGCCTTTGATGCCGAAAGCCACCGCTGTGTGGCTGGTCGAAAACACCACGCTTACTTTTGAACAGATCGCCCTGTTCTGCGGCCTGCATGCGCTGGAAGTCCAGGCAATTGCCGATGGCGATGTGGCCGTGGGCATTGTGGGCAAGAACCCGACGGTCCAGGGCATCCTGACCGCCGAAGACATCAAGGAATGCGAGGAAAACCCGCAAAAAACCCTGTCTTTCGTCGCCAATGACGTGCCGGAAGTCCAGCGCCGCTCCAAAGGCCCGCGCTATACCGCCGTCACCAAACGCGCCGACAAGCCCGATGGCATTGCTTATTTGCTTAAATATTACCCGGACATCCCGGATGCGCAGATCATTAAATTGCTTGGCACGACCAAGAACACGATCGATTCCATCCGCAAGCGCACCCATCTGAACATTACCAATATCAAGCCGACCGATCCGGTCCAATTGGGTCTGTGCACCCGTTCTGATCTGGATGCCCTGATCCAGAAAGTCGAAGCCGCCAAGGCCCGCGCTGAGGCCCGTGCTGAGGCCCGCACCGAAGAAAAACGCACCCGCGGCGAAAAGAGCAAGGCCAAGGGCGAAGGCACTGGGGCTCAAGCCGGGACGGATGCCGAAGACACGGAAAATACCGATGAAACCATGCCCGACAACGATGTCAACCGTTTCGACGGTAACGCCATGGCCACAAATTCCGGCGAAGCAGCGTAGTGATGGTTTTTTGTTAGATTTTCAGTTTATAAGTAGGGCTGGCACGTTCCAGCCCCATAGAATTACGGTACTCATCTGAGCCAAAAAGACCTTCTTCGAATTGTTCGACAGTGCCTTTATATACGTACTCACGAGAAGTATTGCGCCTCTTGGAGGATTCAACCAGGCTCCGGGCATAGCTGTTCAGGTGCGACAAAGGGTTATCGGTTCTTGTCGGGGTCGTGAAGTCGTTGTTCTGTGCCATATGTTTCTCCTTTGGTTATTATTAGATAATCATACTGTCTATTATTGGGGAATGAGCGTTGAGGTCGGTTGGTTCAGAAACTGGTCCTAAGATCTGGGAATTCTAATTAAAACAGTTTCGGTGAGAGGTCGGGAGGCTGATCCATTGCAGGTCGGGATTCGGCGTCAGGGCAAGAAGGGCGTTGCCCTTCTTTTCGATCGCCTCGGCTTGGGGAACAAGGCCTTTATGGCCTTTGACGGCATCCTTGCAGGCTTCGCTGTATTTGGTAAAGGTTGTTTTTACAAGGATGGTGTTCGTTTCGCCCGTCTCGGCAAATTGCGGATTTGGAACCTTGCAACGGGCCGTTACACCCATGTCTTTATTGTTTTCAACCAATTTCAAAGCGCGGTCGATATATTGCTCGGGCGGCAACTCAGGCCCGGTTTCTTTTGGCGCTGTCTGGCGCAAGGTATAAAATACTTTCGCCGATGCAGGAAGCTTGGGGAATTTTGCCTTTGCATTTTTAAGACTGCGTGATTCCAGTGCATCAGAGGTTTCAGGCTTGGTCTGGTAAACGATTTTATATTCCTCAGGCGCGGGGACAATCACCTCGTATTCCCGTGACAACGTATCGATGGAATGCTCTGTCCGGAAGAAATCCTCGACATTTTCCTTTTCGTACTGGCTGACGATGTCATTAATCGCAGCACTCCTCGCCGCGGAATCCTCCAAAGGCGGCTTGCCCTTTTTCAGGCAATGTGTTTCGATTTCGCGGTCGAATTCAGCCATCATATGGTTGAATTCATCCATGGGGTGATTTTTAACAATTTCTGCAAAATCTGCATCGTTTTCCACGTCATCTTCAAACGGCCGAGGGCCTTTGCCCCGTAGATATAAAGAAATTTGAGCGCCGAATATCGTGTCTTCTTTTCGCAGCGTTTTATCGCTGGTTTGGGCCGGTTCTGATTTATCCTGTGCTTGATCGCCAGTGTTCATTGTTTGCCGCCTTTGAAACATGTCTAAGTTAATAGGGGTTCTGTTTCACAATACCATAACAAAGAATCGGGCCTGAATACAAGAATAATCCGCAAAAAAGAACGGCGGCGATGGGGATTTCCCATGGCCGCCGTTGCTCACCTGATCATGTGATTGCGGTCGATTGCCTCACCTCTCTCAAGCGAGACAATTATGATCAGGAATTTCCATGATAATGCAGTTTTTCGATCTCTTCCTTGACCAGAAGCTTGCGGCGCTTGAGGGCGGCGAGGCGAAGCGTGTCGGGCAGCATGGCCCCGTGTTCACGATTCACTTCGGCGTCCAGTTGGGCTTTGCGGGCTAACAGGTGACCTAAACGTCCTTGTGGCATAAGAAAACCTCCTCTTTTTCTTGTTGCTGAAGTCTCTTATTCTATCATTGTGCGTTGCAAAAGTCCAGAATTAAATCCCTCAAATACAATTACATTATTTCAATGTTAGGGTAAATAAGGGTAAAGAAAGCGAATCGAAGCCGCCGCTTTAACCCCTTCAAACAACGGCAAAGAACCATTCGTCATTATGGCAACGGATAAAGGACCAATACTGAAATAATTTATTTCGGGACGAAGAAAAGATTTTCGCGGCGGAACTCCGTGTCGCCGACGGTATAGCGATAGCCGCTGATGTAATCCTTGAAATCCAGGCACAGGCTTTTCGGATTCGTGATGCAGGGCTCGCCTTCCAGGCCGTAATGCCCGCAGATCGTTAGAATATCCGGGTCCTGCAGGATCAATACCTGATTGGCCACTTGTTTTGCGACGGCTTTTTCGTCCTTGAGATGTTGGGACAGATGCCCCTCGGGCAGGACCAGGATGTCCCCCAGATTCTCGACCATTTCGGCACTGGTCACCCAAGGTTTGATCCGGGCCTGGATGCGCGGATAATTCTGGCTGCGCGAACTGAAACGCTTGTCCACCCCAACCAGTTCGGGGGCCAGCGCATTCAGCCTGTTCAAATGATACAGCCGGCCCTTGGTGGTTTCGGTCACGGCAAGGTTCAAGGGGCGGCCGTATTTCGCCTCGAGCCTGGCCGTCTCGCGCAATTCGTCTTCGGAGCACAGTTTTTTCATCTCGTGCAAAACTTTGGCGTTGTCGTTGACCAGCACATCCTTGACGCTGGTGCCATAGCGGTCTTCCATCATCCCGATATAAAGCGGGGCGGCGGGATTAAATTTCTGCACATCGGTGATCAGCGCCGTATTGCCTTCATCGTAAAAAGCATGGGTCACGCGCAGATTGTGAACGGAAAAGGCATAAGCCTGTTGCTTGATCCAATCGGAAATATTCTTGGCATTTTCAATTTGTTCGGGACGGGTCTTGCCGAATGAAAGCAGGTTTTCCTTGCAATTGCCCCGCTGCAGGTCGGTCATCCCAAAAGCGCGAAACTCGCTGGCCGTATGGGGGAAATGCTCCCAAATGGTGCAGAATTTGGCATGGTTGTCCTCATGGTTGCCCCGCTCCAGCTTGGCCTGGCCCCGCGCTTGTTGGGTGCGTAC
>JAQGJA010000144.1 GCA_028290805.1 Alphaproteobacteria bacterium | reverse complement strand
TCTTCCTCATTATCGCGTTCGCGGCGCTGTTCATAAAAAAAGACACAGATGGCCAGCGGCAGACCGATCACGGTCACCACATAGCTTGCGCCCTCCCACCATTCCAGAGATAAGAATTCCATTATATTTGCGCTCCCGCCGCCATGCGTAACCAGTCCTCTTCGCTTAAAATGGTCACGCCCAGCGCCTTGGCGTTCTTCAGTTTGCTGCCGGCGTCTTCACCGGCTACCAGATAATCGGTCTTGGCCGAGACGCTGCCCGCGACTTTTGCACCCAGGCGTTCGGCGGTGGCTTTGGCTTCGGCACGGCTCATTTTTTCCATGGTGCCGGTAAAGACCATGATCTTGCCCGTGAACACCGTTTCATTGGTGGCAATTTTTTCGAAAGGGCGGATAGAGAGAATTGTGTGCAACATATCCGCTTCATCCCGGTTATGTTCTTCGGCAAAGAAACTGATGATGTCCTTGGTCACTGACGGGCCGATATCCTCGATGCTTTGCAGGTCGTGGGCGGCATGGCTGTCCGTCTCTTGCGCCTCCAGCATTGCGGATTTCCAGTGCGGATAATCCCCGTAAAACTGCGCCAGCTTGCGCGAGGTCGCCTGGCCCACCTGGCGGATGCCAAGCCCATAGATAAAACGTTCAAAGGCGATGTCTTTGGCCTTTTCAATGGCGGCCAACAGGTTGAAGACAGATTTATCGCCCCAACCTTCCATGGTTTTCAATTCGACTTCATGAGCGTGCAGAGCAAATATATCGCTGGGTTTTTTGACCCAGCCGCGCTCGAAAAAGGCGCGCAGGATTTTATCGCCCAGCCCTTCGATATCCAAAGCATCGCGGGAAACGAAATGCTTCAGCCTTTCCACCGCCTGGGCCGGGCAGATCAGCCCGCCGGTACAGCGCCGCGCCACTTCGCCTTCGGGGCGGATCGCCAAAGACCCGCATTCGGGACAGGTATCCGGAAAGACGAATTCCACCGCGTCTTTTGGGCGCTTTTCGGGAATGGAGCGCAGGATTTGCGGGATGACGTCGCCTGCCCGCTGCAGCACGACCGTGTCGCCTGCCCGCACATCCTTGCGCCGGATCTCGTCTTCATTATGCAAGGTCGCCCGGGACACCATCACCCCGGCCACCGCCACAGGTTTCAGATAAGCCACAGGGGTCAGCGTGCCGGTACGGCCGACCTGGATATCGATTTTCTCCAGCAAGGTCTGGGCCAGCTCGGCCGGGAATTTATGCGCCGTGGCCCAGCGCGGTGCACGGGCGACAAAGCCCAATCGTTCCTGCCAGTCAAAGCGGTTGACCTTGTAAACCAGCCCGTCGATCTCATAAGCCATTTCGTGCCTGGCCTTCAGGCTGTCCTGATAATAGGACTCCAGCCCGGCTTCGTCGTGGCACAAGACGGCGGGTTCGTTTGTGGCAAATCCCCAGTCGCGGAATTGCTGGCGCAGCTTCCATTGCGTGTCGGCCCACTGAGACAAAGGGTCGCCCAGTTGCCCCAGACCATAGGCCAGAAATTTCAGCGGACGGGATGCCGTTACGCTGGCATCCAACTGGCGCAGGGAGCCAGCAGCGGCATTCCGTGGGTTTGCAAAGATCGACTCCCCTTCGGCCTCGCGCCCCTGGTTCAGTTTGACAAAATCGGCCTTGTCCATATAAACCTCGCCGCGGATTTCAACGAGGGCGGGAAATGGGGCCTTCAGCTTTTTGGGAATGGATTTCAGGCCAGCGATATTGGCGGTAACATCTTCCCCTGTCTGCCCGTCGCCGCGCGTGGCCGCGATCTGCAATTGGCCGTGGCGGTAATGCAGGGCGCAGGCCAGCCCGTCGATCTTGGGCTCGGCCACGATCTCAATTTCCTGCCCGTCTTTCAGCCCCAGAAAGCGGCGGATGCGCTGGAGGAAATCGACGGTTTCTTCGGCAGAAAACACGTTGCTTAAGGAAAGCATTGGTACAACATGTTCGAATTTACTAAATTTTTCCTGTGCCTTGCCGCTTACTTTTAAGGTGGGGCTTGAAGGCAGCTGCAGTTCCGGAAACTGTTCTTCCAGTGCCGCCAAATTGCGGCGCAGCTGGTCATATTCGGCATCCTGAATTTCAGGCGCGTCATTCTCGTAATAGAGTTTGTCGTGATGCAGAATCAGCGCGGTCAGGCGCTCGATCTCTGTTCGGGCTTCGGATTTGGTCATGCGGTTTTGGTTCTGGCTTTTTTAGCAACGGGTGCAATATCAAGCAAATTCAATGCCGCGCCCCTGGCCTCGGTGGTCACCACGGAACCGGATAACATACGGGCGATCTCTTCGGTGCGTTCTCCGACCGTCAGTAACTCCACTGCCGTGCGCGTGGTCTTGTTCGTCACCTGTTTGGAGATGCGCAGATGATGGTGCCCCTTTGCTGCGACTTGGGGAGAGTGGGTAATGGCCAGGACCTGGGCGGAATCGCCGAGGCGGCGCAGGCGCAGGCCAACTGCTTCGGCCACCGCGCCGCCCACACCGGTATCGACCTCGTCAAAGATCAAAGTAGGCGTATTTTCAGCTTCTTGCGTTACGACCTTAAGCGCCAGCATGAAGCGCGCCATCTCGCCGCCCGAGGCGATTTTGTTCAAGGGACCCGGCTCCATGCCCGGATTGGTGCTGATCAAAAACAGCGCCTGGTCAATGCCATCAGCGCTCCAGCTGTCTTCTGCCTTGGCCTCGACCGAGACGGTAAATTTGGCTTTTTCCAGCTTCAGCGGGGTCAGTTCCGCCATTACCGCCTTGGACAATTTGACCCCGGCGGCCTGGCGTTTCTGGCTCAAGGCCTGCGCCTTTTCGATATAGGCAACCCGCGCTTCGCCGACCTGTTTCTGCAATTTGTTGCGCTGGGCGGACTGGTCCTGGACCAAAGCCCGCTTTTCCTCGATCTCCTGGAGGAGGTCTGGCAGGGCGGTGACGGCCACGCCGTATTTGCGGGCGGCGGCGCGCAGGGCAAAAAGGCGTTCATCGACGACAGATTGTGACTGGTGGTCGAACTGCATGTCATGGGCGATGCGTTCCAGCCCGTCCACGGCCTCGTCGATATCGTTCAAAGCGCGGTTCAGCACGTCGATGATGGGGATCAGCTGGTCGGGGATCTTGTCCTGGACCCGCTCCAAATTCTTGAGCGCGGTATGCATCCGCTGGCGCGCGCCGGTATTGGCGGTCAGGGCTTGCTCGGCGTCATCCATGTTTTTGAGGATTTTTTCGGCATGCATCATGACCGAACGCTCGGTCACCAGCTTTTCTTCTTCTTCGGCCACCGGGTTCAAATCGCGCAATTCCTTGGCGGCATCGATCCAGTATTCCTGGTCGCGCTGGGCCTGTTCCAGCAATTTTTCCAGCTCTTTTAACGCCTTGGCCGCTTTTTGCCAGGCACCCCAAGCATCGCTTACCTCAAGAAGGTTTTTGTCCAGCCCGCCAAACGCATCCAGGATATGGCGGTGGGTTTTAGGGTCCAGCAGTTTCTGGGTCTCAAACTGGCCATGGATTTCGACCAGTTCCTCTCCAAGATTTTTCAAGAAACCGATGCTGACGGGCTGGTCGTTGATAAAGGCCTTGCTGCGCCCGTCCCGTGTCAGCGTGCGGCGCAAGATAAGGGGAAGCTCAAGAGATAGATCGGATTCGTCGAATAATTCTTTGATATGGCTAATTATTTTATTATCGCTTAAATCAAAGGTTGCCGTCACGCTGGCCTGTTCGCTGCCTTGGCGGACCAGGCGGGCCTCTGAACGCTGGCCCAGACTTAGTCCCAAAGCATCCAGAATAATCGACTTGCCCGCCCCTGTCTCCCCGGTCAGGGACGCGAAACCGGGCCGGAAATCCAGCGCCAGATTCTCGATAATCACCACGTCCTTGATGTGCAGATCGGTCAGCATGCGCTATTCAAATAAACCCGTAATCTTGTTCTTCAGTTTCCCTGCTGTGGTCTTCGCCGGTTTCGGCTTGTCCAGCTGCATCGTTTTGCCCTGGGTCAGCAGGCTGTAACTCGCCTGGTACCATTCCGAACCGGGATAGTTATAGCCCAATATCGCGCCCATTTTCTTGGCCTCATCCGGCAGGCCCAAAGCCAGATAGGCCTCGACCAGGCGGTGCAGGGCCTCGGGCGTATGGGTGGTGGTCTGGTACTGGTCGATTACGGTTTTGAAGCGGTTGATCGCGGCCTGGTAATATTTGCGCTTGAGGTAAAAGCGCCCAATCTCCATCTCCTTGCCGGCCAGATGGTCAAGGGTCAGGTCTTTCTTGAACTTGGCATCACGGGCGTAAGCTGTGTCGGGGAAACGGCGGATCACCTCGCCTAAAGCATCGGTGGCCTTGCGGGTCTGTTCCTGGTCGCGGCCGACATCGACGATTTGTTCGTAATAACAAATGGCGCGCAGGTAATAGGCATAGGCGATATCCGGGTGGCCGGGGTGCAGTTCGATGAAATTATCCAGCGTGGCCACGGCCATGTCGTAATCATCGGCCTGGTAGGACGCATAGGCCGAGTTGATCTTGGCCTGGGTCGCCCATTCGGAATACGGGTGCTGGCGCTCGACCTCGTCAAATTTATTGGCGGCCTCTTTATAGTCTTTTTCGTTAAAGGCGCGGCGCGCTTCGCTGTAAAGCTGGTCGACGGGTTTTTCCACCGGCTCTTTTTTGTCGGAGGCACAGCCCGCCACGAGCACAGGCAAAGACAGGGCGAAAAGCAAGCAGGTCAAAAAGCGCGTCATGTTATTCCTCAAATCAGATGAGGCGACAATAGCATGAAAGAACGGAAAGATTAAGCCCGATAAAAAGCATCGGGAAGGCATTGAAAACAAGTTTTAACCACAGAGGCACAGAGATCACTGAGGAATCACAGAGGTTTTTTCTTCTCCGTGGCCCTCCGTGATCCCTCGTGCCTCTGTGGTTATCTTTTTATTCTTGCTATAACGCTTTTATTTAGCGGAAAGGGATTATAAAAGCGTCCGTTCAGGCAATCACATAGGACGATGGATCGGCGAACAGCGCGTGCAGTAATTGGTTGTTCAGCGCATGGCCCGCTTTATGGCCGGTATAGTGTCCCATGATCGGCAATCCCGCCAGATAGAGGTCACCGACCGCATCCAGAATTTTATGGCGGACGAATTCATCGGGGAAACGCAGGCCCGATTCATTGAGGATTTTTTCGCGGTCCAGCACGATGGCATTATCCAGCGAGCCGCCCTGGGCCAGGCCGACCGAGCGCAGATATTCGACTTCATGTGCGAAACCAAATGTGCGGGCACGGGAAATCTGGCTTGGGAAATTGCCGTTCAGAAGGGTCAAGTTACGTTGTTGCTGGCCGATGGAGGGGTGATCGAAATCGACCTCGAAATCAAAGCTGGCGATATTCGACGGCGTGAATTCCGCCCATTTATCGCCTTCCTGCACGCGGATGGTTTTTTGCACATGCAGGCGTTTTTTGGCCGCCTGCTGGGTTTTCAGGCCGGCGCAGGTGATCAGGAAATGAAAGGGCTCCGCGCTGCCATCCATGATCGGCACCTCCGGCCCATCCAGGGTGACCAGTACGTTATCGACATTGGCCGCGCGCAAGGCGGCCATCAGATGTTCGATCGTGCCGACCGAAGCGCCGTTTTCGTTGCTGATCAGGGTGCAAAGTTTCGTATCGGTCACCTTATCCCAAAGCGCGGGGATTTTCGGCTGTCTTTCCAGGTCCAGACGCTGGAAAACCACGCCATGATTGACGGGCGCCGGGTTCAGGGTCAGGGTAACCTTGCGGCCGGTATGCAGGCCAACCCCTTGGGCGGTAACGGATGTCTTTAAAGTAATCTGTGTCATAGGGTTACTATACCCTTTGGCGCATTAACCACAATTAACGCTTTGTGACGGAGTGTTACATGTTACTTGTAAGGCTTGGAAACACGCAGGAATGTGCCCGGCTTTTCTTCGTACTTATCAATAATCCGGTCCATCTCGCCGCTGACGACCAATTGTTTGATAACAATATCCAGCATGTTCTTCAACTGCTGCTCGCCGGGGCGGATACCGAAGGAAAGAGAAAAAACATAAAAAGGTTGCTCTGAAGGTATCTGCTTAAGCATGTTGCGATTATTTTTATCAAACCTGTCAAATACGGACGGCATGGCAAAGGCTACATCGGCTTTTTTACCTGCCACCGCCAGCAGCATCTGGGAAATCTCCGCCATTTGCGGCAAAGCATATTCCTTTGCTTTTGGATATAAACGGCGCGCAATCGTGGTCGACCCTTCGCCGTCCAGCATGGCAATAGTGACAGCCGGATCGTTAATGGCCGTCAGATTATTGTCAAAACGCTTTTCCTCCGGGCGCACATAACCATAAGCAGGCATATAAATAAACGGTATGGTATAATCTATTTTCCCTGCACGCGGAATATTGAATAAACTGCCACAGATGGCGTCGTAACGG
>JAQGJA010000125.1 GCA_028290805.1 Alphaproteobacteria bacterium | reverse complement strand
ACCTGGGTGATGTGCAGTTCCTGGCGCTGGTCGAAAACATAGATGATCTGGTCGGGATGAAAATCTTTTTGCCGTTGTACGATGGTCGCAAGATCGGTTGTGCCATACATCACGCCGCCATCGCGTTTTACCAGGATGATCGGTGGGATTTCTTTATTATCGCTTTCTTCCACCACATGCATGACCAATGCGCCGTCGCTCATCACGGCAAGATTGCGCTGTTTCAAGTCTTCCAGCATCGGGGCGATATAGGGATGCGCATCGCTTTCGCCGTACCAGTAATCAAAATTGATATCCAGAAAGTCTGTGATCTTGCGGATATCAATCAGCGATACCGCAACGATATGTTTCCACAAGGCGCGATAGCCCGGATGTCCGCCTTGCAGTTTGGCGGTAATAATCCCGACTTTTGCACGCTCTTCCTTGTCATCCTTGGTACGAAGGGACCCTTGCGGATAAAGCCGCGCCAGATCATCCAGAGAGAAAGGCGGCGTTTCGGGATAAGACCCGGTATAATCATCCCTGAAATACGGCAGATCCGGCTGCTCTCGCTGGACCTCGTTAATGACGATACCCATAGGCAGGCCCCAATCGCCAAGATGCACATCCGTAATAACATCATGGCCGGCAAAACGATATAAACGCTGGATGGCGTCGCCGATAATGGTGGGACGCATATGGCCGACATGAATGGCTTTGGCAATATTGACGCCGCAATAATCGACAACGACTTTTTGTGCATGTGCCTGCGCAAAGCCAAATTTTTCCTGCCCGTTCTGCACCGCCAGTTGCTTTGCCAGAAATTCAGGCCGGATTTTGAAATTAATAAATCCGGGACCTGCAATCGAAATATCGGTAAACACATCGCCTGCTTTTTCTTTCAGTTCCGCAACGATGCTTTCGGCGATGGCGCGGGGGGGCTTGCCGGCCAGTTTGGCGCCCTGCAACGCGCCATTGCACTGCACATCGGCCAGATCGGGGCGGTCGGCCATGATGACGCGGCCCAGTTCGGCGGGCAGGCCCTGATTGGCGAAACTCTGGCTGACCAGATCGGTCAAAGGCGATAACAGCATTTTTTCTCCGTGACTTTACGCACTGATTTATTTTAGGATCATTCTATGACCGATAAAGAAAAAACACAATCGCCCCCAAATTCACCCCCAAATACGCCGGAAGAAATCACCGAAGCCTTCCTGAAAATCTGGCAGGGAAAATGGGCGCAGATGCTGAAGGAAAAAAATATGCCGCCCGATTTTGCAGGGAGTTTTGGCTTTGGCCAGGCCATGGGCGGCATGCCCTTCATGATGCCCTTCATGCAGGGGTTTCCCGGCTTTGGCCAGAATAACGAGAATGCGCGGATCGCCGAACTGGAACAGCGCATCGCCATATTGGAAAAGAAAATGGCGCAACGCAGCAAAGCGCCAAAGAAAAACACAAAGCCAAAGGCTTGAACTTTACCCCATAAAACCGTACACTGTGCGCAACATATTTTACAAGCATTTCAGGGGAGAAATTTATGGAACAGATCGTCATCACGGCTGCGGTTCGTACCGCCATCGGCAATTTCAATGGCACAATCGGCAATACGCGTGCGCATGAACTGGGCGCGCATGTGATCAGGGCCGCCATGGAAAAAAGCAATCTTGCCCCCGAAGATGTCGACCAGGTCGTGCTGGGCCAGGTATTGACCGCTGCCACCGGACAAAATCCCGCCCGCCAGGCGCAGATAAAAGCTGGCATTCCCCACGGTAAAACCGCACTGCTGATTAACCAGGTATGCGGTTCGGGCGTACGTTCCGTGGCGCTCGCTGCAGGCCTGATCACACTGGGCGAAGCGAAAATCATTATCGCAGGCGGCCAGGAAAGCATGAGCATGGCCCCGCACGCCATGCATTTGCGCAACGGCGTTAAATTCGGCGACACGAAAATGGTCGATACGATGATCACCGACGGATTGTGGGAAGCCTTCAACCAGTACCATATGGGCATCACCGCGGAAAACATGGCCGAACAATTCGATATCAGCCGCCAGGATCAAGACCATTTCGCCGCCAAATCCCAGAACCGCGCCGAAGCTGCGATCAAATCCGGCCGTTTCAAGGATGAAATCATTCCCTTCACGATCAAGTCCAAAAAAGGCGACATCGTATTTGATACCGATGAATTCCCGCGCAGCGGCACCACCGCCGAAAGCCTGAACGGTTTGCGCCCCGCCTTTAAACCCGAAGGTACCGTAACGGCCGGCAATGCCTCGGGCATCAATGACGGCGCGGCGGTCGTCGTCCTGATGACGGAATCCGAAGCCAAAAAACGCGGGCTGGAAATCCTGGCGCGCATCAAATCCTATGCAACCGAAGGCGTCGATCCCTCCATCATGGGAACCGGCCCCGTCCCTTCCAGCCGTACGGCCCTGGAAAAAGCCGGCTGGCAGGTTGCGGACCTTGACCTCATTGAATCAAACGAAGCCTTTGCTGCGCAAGCCTGTTACGTGATGAAAGAATTGCATCTGGATGAAGCAAAAGTGAACGTCAATGGCGGCGCTATTGCCCTGGGCCATCCCATCGGTGCTTCGGGTACGCGTTGTCTGGTCACATTGGTGCATGAAATGAAAAAACGCGACGCTAAGAAAGGCCTGGTGACCTTGTGCATCGGCGGCGGCATGGGCGTTTCGATGTGCATCGAGCGCGATTAATTTAAATATAAAGGATATAACATGACTGATAAAAAAATTGCCCTCGTCACAGGTGGCACGCGCGGCATTGGTGCGGCGATATCGAAGTATTTGCAGAAGCATGATTTCCAGGTCATTGCCAATTATTACAGCAATGACGAAGCCGCCGATAAATTTAAGAATGAGAATGGTGTTGAAATCGCCAAATTCGATGTCGCGAGTTTCCAACAGGTCCAGGAAGAAATCGGCAAGCTGATCGAAACCCATGGCGCGATCCATGTACTGGTCAATAATGCCGGGATCACCAAAGACGGCTTCCTGCATAAAATGAATGAGAATGACTGGGATGCCGTGATCGACACCAATCTGAAATCGGCCTTTAACATGACCCGCGCGGTCGTCAATAAAATGCGCGAACAGGAATTCGGCCGCATCATCAATATTTCCTCGATCAACGCGCAAAAAGGCCAGATGGGCCAGACGAATTATTGCGCGGCCAAAGCGGGGCTGATCGGCTTTACCAAGGCTCTGGCTTTGGAAGGCGCGCGCAAGAATATCACGGCCAATGTGATCTGCCCCGGCTATATCGAAACCGATATGACCGGCGCGATCCAGGCAGAAATTTTAAGCGAAATAGTCAAAACCATTCCGGCCGGCCGACTGGGCAAGCCCGAGGAAATCGGCGCATTGGTCGCCTATCTCGCCTCTGAAGAAGCGGCATTTACAACGGGTGCGGTATTTTCGGTTAATGGGGGGCAGTATCTGGGGTAAGACTCTGGCGCGGGGCTTGCGCTTGGGCTAAACTCGCATAATTGATCTTCATTGAATTATGGATGGAATACCCCCCACGTGAAAAAAGCATTGTATATTTTTCTGGGCCTTATCGGCGCACTCGTTTTACTGGTCTTGCTGGTCCCCGCTTTGGTCGACCTGAACAAATACAAGCCCCAGATCCAGCAAAAGGCAATGGAGGCCACGGGGCGCGAGATTGTGATCAATGGCGATATCCGGTTGAGCCTGTTGCCTGCGCCTTATGCCCGCCTGACCGATGTGGCCATCACCAATCCGGAAGGCGCGATGTCGCGCGAGTTTGCCAGCGTCAAGGCCATCGATGTCGGCGTGGCGCTTATTCCGCTTTTGTCCAAAAAGATCCAGGTCACGCATATCACCATTACAGAACCGGCCATCAACCTGGAAGTCATGGCGGATGGCAAGAATAACTGGCAATTCACGCCAGCGCCCGATGCGGCCGAAGAAGAAAAAGCAGAGGAAACCGAAACCGCATCGGACCAGCTTTCGGTCGATGATTTCACCATTGAAAACGGCACTATCCGTTATATCGACACGCCCAAGCGTACGCAGGATACAATTGGGCCCATCACCGGTAAATTCACTTTGGCCTCCCTCCAAGGTCCTGTGACCGGGAATGGGACGATTACGGTACTGGACAAATTGCCCGTGGCTTTTGAAGGCACGATCGACAATCTGCCCCGCGAAGCCGACGGGGTAATTCCCTTCAAACTGGCGCTGACCATCCTGAATGATGCGGGCCGCGCCGATCTGAACGGCCAGATTCAAAAAGGCAAGACCATGAGCGCCAAAGCGGAAACCGCCATCGGCATCAACGACCTGCCAAAAATCCTGGGCGCGATCAGCGAGGACGGCGTTGCGCCAACCCTGCCGCCTTTCCTGCGCGGCAAGAACGCCGTTAACGGCTTGCTGGAATATAAAAATGACCAGGCACGCATCAACAACCTGGTCCTGCGCGCCGGCGAAGCTGAAATTTCGGGTTCTTTCCTGGCCGATCTGAAAACCAAAAAATCGATCACCATCGACCTAAAAAACGTCGTCCTGCCCCCTGATATGGCGCAACAAGTGGCGCCAGCCGCTGATGCCAAAGAGAACAAAGAGCCGAAAACGGACACGCTGGCGCAAAGCCTGGAAAAGAATTTCGCCTCAGCCACTGATTTCCTTGAGACCGAGCTGCCCTTGTCGCCGCTTAATCTCGTCGTGACGGCAGCCCAGCTTCCCCTTCCCGGCCAGCCGATGATGCGCGATGTGCGCATCGCCATTTCGTCGGGTGCCAAAGGCATGACCATCCAGAATATCGAAGCCAAATTGCCCGGCAATACGTCGGTGCAATTGCAGGGTGAGTTGCCGATCCGCCAGGACGGCAAAATCGCCAATGCCATGATCAAGGCCAAGATCACGACCCAGAATTTCCAAGCCGCGATGGGCAAAGAAGGCACGCCGCTGGCCACGCCAATCAGCGTCCAGACGACGCTTAACCTCAGCCGCGAAAACCTGCGTTTAGACCCGTTCCAGGTCAGCCAGAACAAGCAAAGTGTCCAGGGCGATATTGTTTATACGCCGCATGCAGACGAGGCTTTGGTCATCGCCCTGAAAGGGTCCGCCCTTAATGTCGATGCCTTTATCGGCAAGCCGGGCGATACCGCTCCCACCCCGGCCGAACCTGCGCCACCGGTCCAGGCCGCTATTCCCGGTGGAGCCACTGGACCTGCGGTCGTTCCGGCCGATCCTTTGGCCGTGCTGGATGGTTTCAAGGCACGGATCAGTGCCAATCTGGAAAGCATTACCTATCATGATAAAACAGCGAAAAACGTGTCGATCCAGTCCAATATCAGCGGCAACGCCATGCAATTGCAACAAGCCAATATCGGCGATCTGGGCGGGATGGTCCTTACCGGGAATGGCAAGATCGACCGCCTCAGCCCGCTTGGCGGCGCCAATTTCGTCCTGCATGGTACAACCCCGGATTTAAGCGGCACTTTAAAGGCTTTGGGTAATGAAAAAGCCAAAAATCTTGGCGCCTCGCAATTCGATGCGCAAATAGACGGCGACGCCAATAACCTGAAAATCGGCCTGAATGGCACGATCGACCAGGGCAAAATCGCCGTCAACGGCACGGCTAGCAACCTGAGCAACAGTCCGGAATTTATCGGCAATGTCGATATTGCGCACCCTGAAACCGCCACTATCGTACGCAATTTCGCCGGCCTCACGCCCAATGTCGATCTGGGCGCCTTTGCCCTGCGGACCAATCTGACCTATGGCAAGAACACCTTTAAAGCCAAGGATCTGGACCTGAAACTGGGTTCGGCCGGGGCGTTGCAGGGTAATGTGAACCTGATCTTCGACCGCGACACGAAAACCATCGATGCCAATATCCATGGCGATAAACTGGCCCTGGCCGCCCTGATGGGCGACGATACCCAGACCAGTGCGGCAGCCGTCGATACGACCCAGCCAAAACAGACGGATGAAGGCTGGTCCAAAGAACCGATCGATCTCAGCTTTTTGCGCAATACGGCCGGAATGGCGAATGTCGAGATCGGCGAATTATTATACAAGAAATTCGTCGTCAACGGTTTTGGCGCCACGATCAATTTCGAAAACGGCAACCTGAATATGCGCCGCCTGAAAGGCAATCTGTTCAATGCCAGCCCGTTCAACATTAACGGCCAATTGGCCCCCGGTGCCGAAGGCCAGGCGCATCGCGGCGATTTCACCATCGGTATCAATAATGCCGATGCCGCCAAGCTTTTCATCGCTTTGGGCAGCAAGCCGTTTAATCGCGGCACGCTGGACCTGACCCAGAAATTCAATTTCAACGGCGCGTCCCCATTTGAAATTATCAACAGCCTTAATGGTGATGGTGAAATCCGCATTACGGGCGGTGTGGTTAACGGCATCGATTTGGACGGGCTGGCCGCCAAACTGGACCGCCCCAATTCTTTAAGCGATTTTGCCGCGATCGTCGAACAGGCCCGCGCAGGCGGTGAAACCGCCATCAGCGATGTCACCATGCCGGTCGAGATTCGCAACGGCATTGTCAATGTGCGCGATACCGTGATCCGGACGCAAAAAACCGCGATGGATGTCAAAGGCACTATTCCTTTGCCGACAAAACAGGTCGATCTTGCAGGAACCATCACCTTTGTCGAACAGCGCAACCTGCCGCCGCTGACCCTGTTTATTCGCGGACCGATGAACGACCCCAAAAAGAGCTTTGACACCGGCAGCTTTACCAATTTCTTTGCGCAAAAAGCGACCGAGAAACTGCAGGAAAAAGTCCAGGAAAAACTGGGTAAATTACTCGGCGTTCCTTCCCCTGCGCCTGCCGCAGCCCCGGCGCAAACCCCGGCTGCGCCTGCAACCGATGCTCCGCCTGCAAACGCAGCCGGCGTTGCGCCCATAACCCCGCCCACCGCGCCGACACCCCCGGCAGCCCCCGCCCCGCAAGCGGTCAAGCCGGAAGATGCATTAAAACAACTGGGCGGCCAGATGCTGCAGAATTTACTGGGCGGCGGGAAGTAAATTCTCGCTACTTCTTCAATTCCGCCAGCACGAATAACCGCAAGGCGCTGGAAAGATTGATCGATAAGTCCCGCTCTTTATCGATCTCTGTTACCAATATATTCAGGCTTTGCCCGCGTGCAGCGGCCAGCTGCTTGAGTTCATCCCAGAAAGCTTCTTCCAGGGACAGGCTGGTGCGGTGGCCGGCGACGGTGACGGAGCGTTTTTTCATTTAAATTTACCTTTTATGCTTCTACACTACGCGCATGACAAAAGCGCCGCAAATTTTAATCGTCGATGACAATAAACCGTTTCGTTTCCTGCTGGCGGCGTTTCTGGAAAAGGCGCGCTACGAGACGGCCGAGGCCGGCGACGGCCAGGAAGCCCTGAACATGATCGCCAGTGAAAAACCGGCCGCGATTTTACTGGATCTGCAGATGCAGCCAATGGGCGGATTTTCTTTCCTCGAGGAATTCAACGCGCTGGATCTAACTATTCCCGTCATTATGATCACCGGCGACGATTAGACCGATGTGCTGACCCGCGCCTCGAAATTGGGCTGTGTCGGCGTCTTGAAAAAACCGGTGACCGAAAGCCGCGTCGTCGCCATGGTCCAGCGCTTTGCCCCGCAAAGCTGACCTTAAAGGCTTTTATAAACCTGATCCTGTGCCTTAGCGCGGCCCGTTTCCTGTATATTAAACAAGTGGCAATACTTTGTCCTTAAATTAACGTTTATATGCGAGAATGGCGATTACAGGATTTTACCATGAATAACGGAAATCAAAGACATAGCGAGAGCGGCAGCGTCCTTACCGCGCTTTTTATCGGGATTGCGGCCATCGGGTTCTTATCCTTTGCCACTTATAACCTGTTAAGCGGACCGGTCCGCTCTGCCGCCATGGTCAGCATGAAGACCAAGGCCGTTTCTGAAATCTCCCTTGCCGCCAAAATGCTGATGCGCAGCGCAACCGATCCCGATAATGACGATATCGGCGAGCCGCCTGGCTTTGATTCTGCTTGCACGCCTAAGCCTATCGGCGGCGGCGGTATCCCCTCGACGATCGGCGCTTCCAAAATCGATCCCTGGCATATTCCTTACGGTTATTGCGTCTGGGACCATGGCACAAGCGGCGCAGCCGACCACCTGGCCGGTGCGGCGACGGGCTTTAATGATAAGATCGTGCTGGCCGTTATTTCCGCAGGACCCAACCGCATTTTCAATACCACCTGTTCGGCCGATCCGACCTATGTCACCTCGGCGGCGGGCAGCGACGATATCGTTGAAAAATATACCTTTGAACAGGCCCAGGCTTTGGAATTGTGGAAAAAACGCACAGATCTGGGCAATGAGAACAAGATCGAATATGGCGGCGATTCCATCATCGTCGGCAATATCGTCACTCCCGGCAGCGAGGCCCTGCAGGTCGGCGGCAGCGGGATGATCAACGGCAACCTCACCGTTACAGGTGCAATCTCTGCCGGAACCAATCTTTCTGCAGGCGGCACATTAACGGTAACCGGCGTTGGCGTCATTTCCGGCGGGCTGAACAGCACGCCGATCGGGCAGTCCACCGCCGCCGCCGGCTCCTTTACCAGCCTGGTCGGCAACGGGCTGATCAGCCTGACCGGCACGGGCGGCCTCAGCGCCATTAATAATGTCGCCATCGGCACCACCACCCCGGCGGCTGGAAGTTTTACCACGCTTGCCACGACCAGCACGGCATTGGTCACCAACCTGAATGCCGATTACCTGGACGGGCAGCATGGGGCTTATTACCAGGATGCAGCGAATATAAATGCAGGACGGCTAGATCCCTCACGCTTGCCACTTGTCACGGGGGATATCAGTTTAATTCGTACTGATGCAACGCATGCAGCCATTACAGTAACTGGGCTGCGCGGCATCCCGGTTGCGAGCACTACGCCGGGCACGGGCGAAGCACTGGTATTCAACGGCACTCAATGGGCACCCGGTTCGCTCAGCCTCAGTGGCGATGTGACCGGATCGCTTTTGGCGAACACCGTTACCCGCCTCCAGGGGCGCGCCATGGTCAGCACTGCTCCGGCCATAAATGATTTGTTGGTCTGGAACGGAACTGCCTGGGCTCCGACGCCCCTGTCCGGTGGAGGTGGTGGCTCTATCCCTGGGTCCTCGCAATGGACGACTACCGGTAGCGATATTTATTACAATACCGGGAATGTAGGTATCGGGACTACGACGCCGACAAAAAAATTGGATGTCAATGGAACTTTCCGAGCCACCGGAGCTGCGCAAATAGAAAATGAACTAACAATCAAGGCCACAACGCCCCAAATAAATTTTGATACGACAACCTCACCGCCTTCTGGTCAGCTAGAGGCTCTGGTTTTCCGGGGGGATGCTGGTGGTGGTACCTTCTCGGAAAAAGGCTCAATTCGGTTCCTAACATATCCGTGGGGCGGAATTATGAGTTTTTCTACAGGCCGCCCGTTTGGCGGTGGGGCTAATACTGTGGGAATGATCATGGGTGTTGTTGACGACACAACGGGCTATCCCGCCCAAAGCACACATCTCTCAATCAACAGCATCGCCGGAACGACGGGGCCTTCCTCTAATGCGGTGGTCTATATTGGTTCGGGCAGCGCGACAACCAATACCCGAAATTCGTTATACAGTGAAAACGGCGCTATATTCAGCGCCACGCGCGGGAATGTCGGTATCGGCCTTACCAACCCAAGCTATAAGCTTGATGTGTCCGGTACGGCACGCATTTCAGGTGTTGTGACGCTTTCGAATCTTGCCGGAACCGGGACCCGTCCAATTGTTGTCGATGCCAGCGGCGTTCTTAGCGCGGCCGCAGGCGGCAGCGGTGGTACGGCGGCAAGCACTGACGGCACCGTGCAATATAATGATGGCGGATTCCTGGCTGGCAACAGCAATTTTTTCTGGGATAAAACGAATTATCGTTTAGGGATCGGTACGGGCAGTCCTTTGTTCAAGCTGGACATTAAAGGTGAAGCCGGACCTTATGTCGGAGCAAGGATTGGTTATCCGGGAACCGAATTGGGTTTAATGCTGGGCCGCATTGCGACAGTGAGTGGCTCGTTTATCGGTGGGAATGCGTTTTATTATAACAGCAATTTGTGGCGTTCGAAACATACAACAGGGAATGCCATTCGTTTTAACGATTCAGGAAGCATAGATTTCCTGGCAAATACCGGGCTTACAATCGATACGGATTATACGCCGACATCCCGAATGACGATTGCAGGCAATGGTGATATTACCATGTCGGGCCTCGCGGGTACCGGGCAACGCATGGTCGTTGTCGACGCCAATGGGAAACTGATTGCCTCCTCCACCGGCAATAACGGCATTACTGGTAATATCGCTTTGAACCAGGTAGCCTTTGGCGTGGCCCAGGACCAGATCGGCGGCAGCAATAATTTCCTCTGGAATGGGGCAACGTTGAGCGTGGCCGGTGCCATCTCCCTGACCGGCGCAGTCACCGCCGTGAACCCGCACCAGACGACGGCGGGCACCAAAATTCTGACCGATGAAGGCGGCGTGATCAAATACCGCACCCTTTCCGAAGTCTTTGGCGACGCCGCCGCCGGCGGTAATGCAGGGGGCGCCGCAGGCAGCACCGGCCAGGTCCAGTTTAACAACGCCAATGCCCTCGCCGCGGACAGTGCTTTCTTCTGGGACAATACAAACAAGCGGCTGGGGATCGGGACGGCAACGCCTGCGGAAAAATTGACAGTATCCGGTGCTGCTGGAACATCTGTATTGCTGAACAACACGACAGATGCAAAACGATATCAATTTACTACAACCAGCAATGGCGGCCAGTCCTGGGCAGGGCTAAACGGCCTTGATGGAGGCGACCTGCGTTTCAGTACCGAAAACCTTGCTGGAACAACTCCTGCCCTGACGATCAAAGGCTCCCTTAATGGCACCGCCGGCAATGTCGGCATTGGAACCGCTTCCCCTCTCAGGCTGCTGAGTATTTCGGGAACTTCGCCGGAATTTCTTTTCACTGACAGTTCGAGGGCGGCCGATTTAAAAAATTACCGGTTCAATAATGCGGGAGGTCTGTTTACGATCGATGCGATCAATGACGCAGTGAATGGCGCGCAGGTAAGAATGTTTTCCACCACGCGCGCCGGAAGCGTTGGCATCGGCGGCGCGTCTGCCGATTCGGCCCCGACCTTATTCGCAGGAAGCACCGGCAATGTCGGCATTGGCACGGTATCGCCGGGTGCAAAATTGCATGTTACATCAACTGGTAATGACGTTGCCTGGTTTCTGGGTGGCGGAACTGCGCCTTTCATATATTTAGGTTCGAATATTGCAGTGGGCGCAGGCGGCAGCCTGGGCGCGACTGTAGACACCGTGACCCCTGCAAACTCCTATCTTTCTTTGCAAAACTATGGCGACGCAAGTTCATTGACAGTAAGACAGGGCGGCAATGTCGGCATCGGGACGACGGCACCAGCACAAAAATTGGATGTGGCTGGAAGTATTTCAATGTCCGGCACTGTTTTTTATTCAACCACCACTGGGACTCTAGTGTTTCAGAATTCGAATAACGGGTCGCGCACAAGACTTGATGCTGCGGGAATCAATATAGGACTCTCCTCTACCGGAGATGGATACGGCACAATTGAAAGCGGCAGCGCCTATGGAATCAGCCTTAATATTGATGGGACTCCCAAACTTGCCATCAATGGGGCAACGGGCAATATCCGCATTGCGACCCTCGCCGGTACCGGCAGCCGCGCCGTTGTGGCCGACGCCAATGGCGTCCTCAGTGCCTCGACCACCGCCAATAGCGGAAGCAGCATTACCCTGCCCCTGAATGCCGATAATGTCCCGGCCAGCAAGCGCATCATTGAAATCAACGCCGCCGCCGATCCATTCCTGGGGTATCGCGGGACAAATAATACCTATCTGGGCATCGCCGCGGGCAAAGCCACCGATGCGGGCGGTGCGGCGGATAAAAGCACCTTTTTCGGCACCGGCGCCGGTGCGGTCAGCACTGGAACCTCCAATACCTTTATTGGATCCCAGGCAGGGCTTTCCACTACGACGGGGGCGGCCAACGCATTCATGGGGGCAAATGCAGGAACCGCCAATACCACGGGTTTCGACAACGTCTTTATCGGCGATGGCGCCGGACTTCAGAACACAACCGGCCGCAGCAATACCTTTATCGGGCAAAACGCGGGGGGTGCAACCACGACCGGTATCCGTAACGTCATTATTGGCGACGATACAGGTGCAGCGAATACCACAGGAACTTTAAATACGTTTGTCGGCGAAGATGCCGGCCTTAACAATACGACAGGCAGCAACAACGTTTTCCTCGGGCAAAGCGCGGGCCGCCTTACCACGACGGCCAGTAACAATACCTTTGTCGGTTTTCAGGCGGGGTTTACCAACACAATCGGTTACGGGAA
>JAQGJA010000152.1 GCA_028290805.1 Alphaproteobacteria bacterium | reverse complement strand
GCGAAGATTGCACGGTGACCCAGGCGCATATCCGCACCACCAATCTGCCGGAACTTTGCCGGATGGCTGATATCGTGGTAGTAGCGATCGGCAAGGCCCGGTTTATCCAGGGCGAATGGCTCAAACCCGGTGCAATCGTGATCGATGTCGGCATCAACCGCCCGGAAGACAAAATCACCGGCGATGTGGATTTTGACAGTGCGATCACCATTGCAGGTGCGATTACGCCGGTACCAGGCGGCGTGGGCCCGATGACGATTGCAGCTTTGCTGGAAAATACGCTGGAAGTCGCGGAAAAAGAATTAAAAGATTTAAACGACGACGTTTAAATAAGTGCCGCGCGGTGAGCCCGCTTCAAAGTCTTGGGGATTGGCGTTTTCGCTTAAAACCCAGCTGCCACGCGGTGTGGCGTTCATAGGCATTTTGAATTCACCTTCGCTGCCTTTGGAAGGCGAGCGGGAAATCGTGGCCGAGGCGCGATTCGCTTCGCCATTGCTCCGCTGAACGCCGCTATAGGCTTGGGCTGCGACTGAATTTGATCCAATAGTGCTCATGACCTTTTGTCACTCCTTTGACAATTAAAAGTATAGCGTCTATGTGTTAATATACACTTACCTTATGCCTTATAAGGAAGCTATTCATTATTGACATCCCCTCACCTCTGAGAACCTTCATGGCCACCCGCCCTTCTTCCGTCGCCTGGCTGCTTTGCCTTATCGCCGTACTTGCCGTGGGGGCCTTATATCTTTCGGGCTTTGGCCAGAAACGCCTGCCGGTTTCTTCCGGTATCGCAGTTACCGAACTGGGCGGGCCGTTTGCATTGGTCAACCAGGACGGCAAAAAAGTGACCGAAAAATCCTGGCCGGGCAAATATTTGCTGCTGTATTTTGGGTTTACCCATTGCCCTGATGTCTGTCCCCTTGGCCTCAATAAAATCGCCGAAGCCTATGCGGCTTTGCCACAGGATGTGGCCCGCCAGATCCAGCCGCTTTTTATCACCGTGGACCCCGAGCGGGATACCCCGGCTGAACTGAAACCCTATATCGCCTTGTTCCATCCCAAACTGATCGGCCTGACCGGCAGCGTCCAGGAGATCGAGCATATGACGGATTTATTCAAGGTCTATGCCCAGAAACAAGGCGGCGGCAAGGATTATATGGTCAATCATTCCGCCTTTACCTATCTACTGGCGCCAAAAGGCGGGCTGGCCGCCCTGTTCGCCCATGATGTCAGCGCCGAAGACATGGAAAAGCAGATAATTGCCGCCGTAAAAGCCGATTCGCTGGACTAAAAACTGTACAAAAGAATGATGTTGTTAATGTTCTTTATATGTTTTTTATATTTTCCAAGAGGATATAAAAGTAATATATGGAAACTGTTATAGTAAAATTTGCGTTGACTCAAACCTTTATCCTATGGTAACTTTTTATTAAGAAATACAGGGAGTATAAAGATGTCTCAAGTCGATATGAGTGCCTTTTTTGCCATGAATTCCAGCGAACGCGAGAAAAAGAAAAGATCCGCGTTCTCCAACGACCAGCTGTTCAGTGCCAGACACTGCCTTTTCACCGAGCCGAAATTCGTTGAAAGAGCGCTCGAGACCGTCGACATCCCATACGACATGGTCGCCAGTAAATAATCCCTGACTTCTTTTAATATTCCCCTTTTGTTCAAGAATGACGACATCGTCGTCATCAGCAAGCCTGCGGGCCTGCCCGTGCATGCCGGGCCCGGCGGCGGGGTGACGCTGGATGATTACCTGGGCGATTTCCAGTTCGAAAAGCGCCTGCCCCCTTCCCTCGCCCACCGGCTGGACCGCGATACCAGCGGCTGCCTCATCCTGGGGCGCAACAAGCAGGCTTTGCGGATTTTGGGCCGGCTGTTCGAGCAGGGCCGAATCAATAAAACCTATTGGGCCATTCTGGAAGGCGTTTTGCCTGCAAAGCAAATGCGCATTGACCTTCCTTTGGCCAAGATTACCGATAAAAAATACCAGTGGCATATGCAGGCCGACCCCAACGGCCAGGCAGCGATCACCGAATTGCGCGTGCTGGATGAGAAAAACGGATTTTCATGGGTCGAGTTGAAACCCAAAACGGGCCGCACACATCAACTGCGTGTCCACTGCGCGGCACAAGGCACGCCGATCATGGGCGACCGTTTATATGGGCGCGGCGATGAAAATTCCGCGCTGATGCTGCATGCCCGCGCCTTGCGCATTCCCTATATCCAGAATGACCCGGCGATTATCGTCGAAGCGCCCGTATCCGATGCAATACGCGCCATGATGCTGGAATTGGGCTTTTCGCCCTGAACTTTGCGCCTATACTGCGCCAGATGAAAATACGCGCCATTCCTACCAGGCTGTTTTTGCTGCTGCAAAGCCCGCGCTTGCTGTCCTGGCTTTTGGCGTATTTCATGGGGGTGCTGGTAATCGGCACGATTGCGCAAAAATATATCGGGTTGTTCCAGGCAACGCATCTTTTTTTCAATAGCTTTATCTATTGGCTTGGCCCGCTGCCCGTTCCTGCGGGTGCCTCCATGCTGGCGCTGTTGTTTATCAACCTCCTTTGCCATTTTATCACCAAAAGCCGCTGGACCATGCGGCATATCGGCACGACGCTGGCGCATTTGAGCGTTCTGGTTTTGCTGCTCGGCGGCGGGGTGACCTTGTTTAGTAAGAAAGAAGGCTTCATCATCCTGCGCCGCAATGAAGCCGTGCAGAATATGTATGATTACCATGCGCGCGAATTTCTGGTTGTTAAAAACGGGCGCGTGATCGGACGGCATAATTTTGCCGCACTTAAAGACGATATCATTGCGGATAGCCTGAAAATAAAAATTGCCAAAACGATGCGCAATGCCACGATGCAGAAGGAAATTTTAACCGAACTTCCCATTAAACGCGACGACGAGATCAATCAGGCCGGGCTGGCAATTGCCGTAAATGGCATGGATATCGTGACGACGGAATTTCTTCAGCCCCAGCCGGAAAGGCTGATCGGCAAGGATCATTACCGTTTTATCCTTCAGCGCAGGAAAAGCACGATGCCTTTTTCATTATTGCTTCAGAATTTCAAACAGGATTATTACCAGGGGACGGAGATCGCCCAGAATTATCAATCCTCCTTATTGGTGGTCGAAGCGGGCCGCGAATGGCCGGTGCAGATTTCCATGAATGAACCATTACGTTACAAAAATTATACGCTGTATCAATCTTCCGTCCTGACCTTACCCAATGGCGAGACCGCATCCGTATTGAATGCCGTGGATAATACGGGCTGGCTTTTCCCGTATATCGCTACCGCCATGATGTTCACCGGCCTTGTCCTGCAATTATGGGTGCGCCGCCGTGGTTAAAAAAATTCTCATCGCCGTTTTCTTTTGCCTGTTTTGTGCGGCGGCGCGGGCGGAAGACGAATTCGATTTCTCCGTCTTCCAGCAATTGCCGGTGATGCATGAAGGACGACTGAAACCATTGGGCCGTTTCGCGCAATTGACGCTGCAGCAAATTTCAGGCGTCAAGGCACCGATGGAGATCACCGCCCCCTGGCTGGCGCGATTGGCTTTTGACCCGGCCAGCGGCGATGCCCCGCCGTTATTTCTGGTGCGCCAATCGTCCTTGTTGCATGTTCTGGATTTACCGCTGCGCGATCCGGCTTATTATTCCTTTACCGAATTGGATGCGGCATTCTCAGCCAAGGCCATTCTTATTTTATCCCTGCGCAAAACCGAAGCGGACCAGCTTTCCCCCGATCAACAGGAATTGCTGACCCTATATGCGATGGTCACGGGATACGAGCAGTTGAAAAACAGCTTTACCTTATTGCTGCCCTTAAAATCACCCAGCGGCAAGCCGCAGCGTTTTATTGATCTTAAAAATAATGGCCGGCTGGAAAGAATGATTTTATCTTCCGGCGAAAACAACCAGTATCTGCGCCTTATCCCAAGAGGCGGGGCATGGCTATCTCCCTGGGAATATTATCTTGCAAATAAAACCAGCGATACTGCTCTGAATTTATGGAGCGATCTGGCCGATGCCTATATCAAAGGCGATGTGGCAAAATGGCAGGAAACCAGCCGGGAAATATATGCCGCAACGCTGAAAGACAAACCTTTACTGCAATTCCAGTTGAAGACAGAACTGGTATATAACATGCTTGACCCGTGGTTCCTGGCTTTGGTGTTATACGGCGTTGCCTTTCTGCTGGCTTTGCTTGCCATGCGTTATCCTGTTTTCAAATACACCGCCTGGGCCTGGCTCGGTGCCGGGATAACCCTGCACGGTTTCGGCCTGCTGTGCCGGATGATTATTTTACAGCGGCCACCGGTCAGCACCTTGTATGAATCCATCCTGTTTATCGGTTTTGTCACGGTTGCCTTTTGCCTGTTGCTGGCAAAAAAACAAAAGGAAATTTCTTTCCTCGCGCTGGGCGGTTTCCTGGGTGCAGGGCTGAAACTCTTCGGCTATGCCATCAATGATGAGGCGGAAACGCTGAAGGTGCTCCAGGCCGTGCTGGATACGCGCTTCTGGCTTGGAGTGCATGTACTAACCATCACCACCGGTTACGCGCTGTGCCTGCTTACTTCGGCGATGGCGCATGTGTATTTATGGGGGCGTCAATCGCCGCGTCTTTTCCAGCGCATTTATTACGCCTCGCTGTTATCACTGCTGTTCATCAGTATCGGTACGCTTTTAGGCGGCGTCTGGGCGGACCAGTCCTGGGGGCGCTTCTGGGGCTGGGACCCGAAAGAGAACGGTGCGCTCCTCATTGCCTTGTGGCTGATCGCCTTTATTCATGCGCGGCTGACACGGCAGGTGGGTGAAACAGGGTTTATTATTGCCTTGTGCCTGTTATGCCTGATCGTCGCTTTGTCCTGGATTGGTATCAACTTGCTGGGCATCGGGCTGCATTCCTATGGCTTTATGAATGGCAGCGCTTCCAGCCTTGCCATTCTGGGCATCGCTGAGCTAATATTCCTGATCCTTTCCACCTGGCGGAGAAGACGGCATGCGGCTTCTTAAAATAAACCTGGTTATCCTGGTCCTTATCGCTTTGACAACCTTCGGCGTCACGCGTTACATGGCGCACAGAAATGCCGCGCCCGTTGCACCCGAAAAGCAGGTGACGGACGATTTCAATTTCAAGAAACTGAATGGCGAACGCGGGCATCTCTATCGCTATAAGGGCCAGAAAGTGGTCCTGCATTTCTGGGCCAGCTGGTGCGCGCCTTGCGTGGAAGAATTGCCGGAATTATTCGCCAAGGCCAAACTGGAAAAACAGACCCAGTTTATTTTAATCACCCTGGATAAAACACCGGGCGAAGCCGTCAATTTTCTGGATAAATATGAGGTCGCCAGCAATATCGTTTTCGGCATTGATGACGGCGCTCTGAGCAAAACTTTCAACCTTGCCGGATTGCCGGAAAGCTTTATCTTTAATCCGGATCTCACTGTCAAGCGCCATATGGTCGGCTCGGTGCATTGGGAAAGTCTGGCGTTTTAATTACCGCACAAAAAACCCATGCTGTAGAAAATGCAATGTTTGGCGCCAGGCAGTTTTATTGACGGGGAAAAACGTATGCGCACAACGGATGACCAGATGGTCTTTCATGCCGTCCAGTTTCGTGCTTTCCACCGACACCTTGCCGTCATTGGGCAGGCCGATCACCAGAGAAGAAATGGGGTCAAGCCAGGAAATCCCGGCGATGCTGCCCAACTCAAAATTGAGTTCACCGAAAATATGCTGAAAGACATCCTGCCTGGTAAAAAGCTGCTGTCCTGCGGGGCCATAAAGTTTTTTATACAGCCATAAATTACGCACCAGATCGGCGACCTGGCTGCCCTTGTTTGGCGTGCCCAGCATGACGACGCGGCCCATATTATGCAGCAGATATTTATGCGCATAGGCCCGGATCACAAGACCGCCCATGGAATAACCGATAAAATGTAACTTGGTTTTACCAGCGGCAAATTGTTCAATATCCGGATGCACGGCATCGATAATATTTTCAATCGCATAGCGCGTCGATTTATAGGTGATGTTCAGCGTGTCGTAACCATGTTGCTGCAAAAACTTTTCCAAACGCCGCATGCTGCGTTTTGTGCGGAAAATCCCGTGCAATAAAACAATGCCTTCAGCCATTCAATTCCTCGACAAATTTCTGCAAGGTCAGCGCATTAAACGGCGCATCGCCCATCGTGTTGTTGAAATAGGCATAGACGTCTTTGCCCTGTTTTAACAGGGCTACGATCATCAGGGTTTTTCCGCGCAGAAAATAATCGGTATAGCCGCCGCGGTAATCGCCTTTTTCCCCGTGAAAACGGAAATAGGCGAAATCATTATTCTCATTCGGCGTCCAGTTTGCCGATTTCGGCATGTCATGCAGGACAAGGGCCACACGAAATTGATCCAGCATCGCCCGGACTTCGTCCGTATACCAAAGCGGGTTGCGCAATTCAACCGCGATGGGCCAGGAATTATCGGGATCGTTCTGCTTCACCTGGCGCAAAATAGTTTGCAGCCCCTCCTTGTTCGCCGCCGTCAGACGCGGCGGCAACTGGATCAGGATGGGCCCGCGTTTGTCACCGATATTTGCAATAGCCTGCATGAATTCGTCAATAAAAGCGGGATTGACGGTAAAGCCTTTGGTATGCGTCACCTCGCCCCACATCTTAAAGGTGAACTGGAAATTGTCCGGGACGCTATCGGCCCATTTCTGGAAGGTGGCCGCTTTATGCATGCGGTAAAAAGTGGTATTGACCTCCAGGCAATCAAACACGCCGGCGTAATAGCCCAACTTGCCGCCGCGGATGATACCGGTCGGATAAAAGCGTCTTTCCCGCTCGATAAAGCCCCAGCCGCTGGTGCCGACATGAAATTTTCCGCGTGGTGTCATGCTGTTGATATAGGAAGCGGGCAAGGGTAAACAAGCGATGTACGATTTCCCTTGCTTTTTAAATAAAGGCGGTATAAAGTCTGCCTCGAGTTTAGTTTTAACTCTGCGCTTCCGTGCATTGTGCTGGTTTCCAGCAATGCGTTACCGGCGGGTCTCGACCCCATGTGTGATGCCGATGAGATGAAAGTGGCCTTTTCCTTTTGGCCGTCCTTTCCCCCGCGTTTGTCAAAGAGTTTTCGATGTGAGTGCCGGAAATCATTTTCCGTTCGCATTGTTTTATTCTCAACGTTTTGCGCCCATTCCGGGGCAAAGCGAATGAAAACGATTGTCTTGAAAGGACACCAAATGTCTAATACTGAAATGAAACAGGCTGAAACCACGGAAATGAAATCCGATTTTTCCAGCTTTGGCCTTCCCGAGAAACTGATGCAGGCTTTGGTCCGCATGAATTTCACAACCCCGACCCCGATCCAGTCCCAGGCCATCCCGCTTGCGATGCAGGGCAAGGACATTCTTGGTTCCGCCCAGACCGGAACCGGCAAAACCGGCGCTTTCGGCATTCCATTGATTGCAAAACTGATGGAAGACCCCCAGGCCTGCGCGCTTGTCATGACCCCTACCCGCGAACTGGCCGCCCAGGTTCTGGCTGCTTTGGAGCAGATGATTCCCGTTCCAAACATCAAAACCGCTTTGCTTATCGGTGGCGAGCCGATGCCGAAACAGTTCAACCAGCTGAAAAACATGCCGCGTCTGATCGTCGGCACGCCTGGCCGTATCAATGACCACCTGACGCGCGGCACGGTAAAGCTGAACCGCACGGCATTTTTGGTTCTTGATGAAACGGACCGCATGCTGGATATGGGTTTCAGCGTCCAGCTGGAGAAAATCGCGCAGTACCTTCCGAAACAACGCCAGACCATGATGTTCTCGGCCACGATGCCTTCCAGCATCATGAAGATCGCGAACAGCTATCTGCACAACCCGCAGCGCATCACGGTCGGTTCGACCACGACGCCGCAGGCGAATATCAAACAGGAGCTGGTCCAGGTCAACGAAAGCGACAAATACAGCGCGCTGTTGTCCCAGTTGGAAAACCGTACCGGTTCGATCATCATTTTCGTGAAAACGAAACATGGCACCGAACGCCTGGCCGATAAACTCTGCCGCGAAGAGCACCGCGCCGACGCCATCCATGGCGATCTGCAACAGCGCAAACGCGACCGCGTGATCCAAAGCTTCCGCGACAAGAAGTTCCGCGTCCTGGTAGCAACAGACGTTGCCGCCCGTGGCCTGGATATTCCACACATTGAGCATGTCATTAACTATGACCTGCCACAGGTGCCGGAAGATTACATCCACCGCATCGGCCGTACCGCCCGTGCCGGCGCCGAAGGTTCAGCCGTTAACCTGCTGACTCCATCGGACCGCATCAAGTGGAAAGCCATCCAGCGTTTGATGAACCCGAATGAAAAATTCGAAGAAGAAGCCTCGGCCCCGCGCCGCGGTGCTTCCCGCGGCGGTTCTGCCCCTCGCAGCGGCGGCGGCGGACGCAGCTTCTCTTCGGACAGAAATTCGTCCAGAGGCGATGGTCCACGCGGCGGTTCGACAGGAGGCGGCGAACGTTCCGAACGCGGTTCGGGCGGTTTCGTTCCCTTCCACGAACGCAAAAAATTCGGCGGCCCATCCCGTGATGGCGGTGGCACCGGTGGCAACAAGCGCTTTGGTTCTTCGGGTCCAAAGAAATATACGCGCGCTGCTTAAGGTATGATAGAATTGTAAAAAGGGCGGTGAATTTTCACCGCCCTTTTTTAATTAACAAAATTTATGGGCTTTCCATACAGGAAAGCTTTAATATTGCCAACCATAATATCCCCGATCTTTGCCAGGGCTTCCTTGGTAAACCACGCTGAATGCGGTGTAATAAGGCAGTTCTTAGCCGAAAAAACAGGGGCGGCCTCTCCCCATGTATCCAGTCCGGCTGCGGAAATATGGCCTGATTGCAAGGCATCGGCCAGATCTTTTGAAACGATACAATCGCCTCGCGCCGTATTGATGATCATCGCCCCGGGCTTCATCGATTTCATCGTATCGGCATTTATAAAAGCTCTTGATGCTTTATTTAACGGGGCATGTAATGTTAGAATATCGGATCGCACCAGCAACTCTTCCCTAGATACCATCTCCACCTTATCCAGATTTCGCGGGCCCGGATTATAGGCGATGACTTGCATACCAAAACCATGGGCGATTTTTGCTACATGCTGGCCGATTGCGCCAAGGCCCAAAATACCCAGTGTCTTGCCGTATAAATTAAAGCCAAGAAATTTGGTATGGTCTCTATCGTTCGGGTTAATTTCAAACGGCTTTAGGCTTACGGCACGATTACTTTCGACGATGTTGCGGGCACTGGCAAGAATAAGCGCGAAAACATGTTCTGCCACGGCTTCGGTTGAAAATCCCGGCACATTGGCAAGTTTGACACCTTTTTCCTCTGCTGCCTGTAAGTCAACTTTATCAAACCCGGTCGAATTGATACAAAGAAGCTTAAGGTTATTTGCGGCAGAAAAGAATTCTTTATTCAAAGAACGCTCATACATATCGGCAAGGATAATATCGCTTCCCTTGATATCCTCGGTATCAAAGCGAAAATCGCTCACGGATTTCAGATAATTTATGTTTTCATCGCTTAAAAAACATTCGTCGAGTACAGAAATTCTCATCACGGCCTTATTGCTTCTAGTATCCCTATCTTAAGCAATGGGCAGTGAAAGAAAACGTCTTATTTACCCTTCGTCGCCTTCACAATCCGCTTATCCGGCGACCAGCCGCCGCCTAAGGCTTTGTACAGATTAACCGCTGAAGTCAACCGGTCGCGTCTTGCATTGATGCGCTCGAGACGGGCCGAAAACAGCGAACGCTGCGCATCCAGCACTTCAAGGTAATCGGAATAACCCGATTTATAGCGCAGTTGCGAGAGGCGGACGGTTTCGTTGCGGGCGTTCATTTGCGCGGTCTGGGCTTTTTCGCGAGCGGCCGAGGTTTTTTCCGCCGATAACGAATCCATGACCTGCTTGAACGCATTGCGGACGGTTTGCTGGTAATTGGCCAAAGCTTCGTCGCGGCGGCCTTCTGCAGCCGCGATACCGGCGCGGGTGCGGCCAGCGTTTAATAACGGTCCGCTGAAGGTGGCACCAGCCTGCCAATTGCGGGCGGAACTGCGCAGCAGGCGGTCGGCGTCGCTGCTGGCAAGGCCAAGCAAAGCAGTCAGGGAAACACGCGGGAAATAATCGGCGCGGGCGACACCGATATCGGCATTGGCGGAAACCAGGTCCAGTTCGGCGGCGGCAATATCGGGGCGGCGTTCCAGCAAGGTCGATGGCAGGTTGGTAGGCAGCAATGGCGATGCCGGTAAGGCATCGATTGATTTGCCTGTCTTTACTTTGCCTTCGATAATATCTTTTGGCGAACGGCCAAGCAGGACTGCAAGGGCTGATTCCTGTTCAGCGCGCGCCTGTTCCAGTTGGGGCATTTGCGCTTCGGCGGCAGCCAGTTCGGCTTCGGCCTGGCGATAGGCAAGGCCGTTGGCCCCGCCCAGGCGGTATTGCGTTTCCTGGAATTTCAGCGCTTCGCGGCGCGTCTTGATGGTGTCATCGGTGACATCGATCTGGGCGTCCAGCGCGCGCAGGTTGAAATAACCCTGGGCGATGTCGCTGGTTACGGCAAGACGCACGGCTTCGCGGTTGCTTTCTTCGGCCAATAATGCAGCGCGGCCGCTCTCATTCGCGCGGCGCAAACGGCCCCATAAATCCAGCTCATAATTCAGCACGGCGGCCAGGTTGATATCGTTGAAAGGTTTGGAACTGGCGGGAAAGCCGGAAATGGTCGCTTCCTGGCTGCGGCTGGTGCGCGTGGCGCCGCCCTGGACATCCAAAGAGGGATACAAATCGGACTGCCGCGTCGATAATAAAGCCCGGGCCTGGGCCACGCGCGCAGCGGCGATGACCAGATCGGCGTTGTTTTTACGGCCCTCATCAATCACAGCATTCAGCGCAGGGTCTTTGAAATCCTGCCACCAGTCGCGCGAAACAGTATCGGTGCGTTTCACATCCGGGTGCTTGGCCACATCCTGCTGCCACGGCCAATGATCGGGCAAGGAGAAAAACGGTTTCTGGTAATTGGGGCCGACGGCACAGGCCGAAAGCAGCAAGGCGGAAACAAGAACGGAGGCCTTATGCATGGGGAATCTCTTTCACTTGCGTGTCGTCTTTTTTGCGGCGGTCCGCAAGGTTTGAAATAACTTCATAGAACATCGGGATAAAGAAAGTCGCCACCATTGTCGCCGCCAGCATCCCGCCAATAACGCCGGTACCGATGGAATGGCGGCTGGCCGCCCCTGCCCCGGTGCTGATCGCCAAAGGCACGCAACCCAGGATAAAGGCCAGCGAGGTCATGATGATCGGGCGGAAACGCAATCTCGCGGCGCTGATAGCAGCATCCATGACGGACATGCCTTCCTTGCGCTGGATCACGGCAAATTCCACAATTAGAATGGCATTCTTGGCGCCCAGTGCAATCAGCGTCAGCAACCCGACCTGGAAATACACGTCGTTGCTAAGCCCGCGCATCCAGACTGCCAGCACCGCACCGAAAATCGCAAAAGGCACCGCCGTCAGAACGGCAATTGGCAGGGACCAGCGTTCATATTGTGCCGCCAAAATCAGGAACACCATGATCAGACCAAACACGAACGCCGTCGTACTGGAACCGCTGGCCGCGCGTTCCTGATAGGCCGAACCGATCCATGACAGGCTGTAATCAGCAGATGGCAGAGTTTTGGCCACGACATCTTCCATTGCGGCAATCGCCTGGCCCGAACTGTAACCGGGTGCCGGGCCGCCCATGATTTTGGCGGCGGGGAAAATGTTGAAACGATCGACCTGGTCGGGGCCAATGATGCGACGCACTTTTACCAATGTGTCCAGCGGGATCATATTACCATCCGCCGAACGCACATAGACCTGGCGCAGATCTTCGGGCTTGCTGCGGAATTCCGCTTCGGAGGAAAGGCTGACGCGGAAAATGCGGCCGTACAGGGTGAAATCATTAACGTAGTAACTGCCGAACGTGCTTTGCATCGTGGCGAAAACGGAATTGATCGGCACATTCAGCGCTTTTGCTTTTTCGCGGTCAAGGTCCAGGAAAAATTGCGGCACATCGGCGGAAATCGTCGAGCGGACGCCCG
Source organism: Alphaproteobacteria bacterium (assembly GCA_028290805.1). Lineage (GTDB taxonomy): Bacteria > Pseudomonadota > Alphaproteobacteria > Micavibrionales > SZUA-601 > JAQGJA01. The sequence continues at coordinate 9,024 of JAQGJA010000152.1, read as the reverse complement.
CCAGTTCCTTGCGCTTGGCCGCTTCCGCCGAAACTTTTGCGGCATTGTCGGCGATGGTTTTAATGTCGTCGCCCTTGCGGCTTTGCAAAAAGCCTTCGAAACCACCGGTCAAGCTCATCCCCGTAATAGGCGGCGGGTTAAAGGCGATAACAAATGCATCCTTAATGCCCATGCCCAGGCCGATGAAACGGCCCGCCATGGATTTTGCATCCGAGCCCTCTTTTTTCCGTTCTTTCCATTCCTTGAAAATCACGAAAGTCCCGGCGGCGCTGGATTTTTGCGAACGGCTGAGGAAATCGAAACCGGTGAACATGACATGATTGTCGACTTCGGGCTGGGCCATGATGCGCTTGGTCAGTTCATTGGTGGCTTCTTTGGTGCGGCTGACCGAGGTCCCGGGCAACATGCTGGCGATAACCAGCACATAGCCCTGGTCTTCTTCGGGAACCAGCGATCCGGGTACGCGCATAAACAGGAAAACGGTACCGGCCAGCAATAACGCAAACAAAGTCAGGCCAACCCAGATATGACGCAGCAGGAAATTGACGCCGTACATATAGCCATTGGTCACTTTTTCAAAGCCGTTGTTAAAGCCGCGGAAAAAGCGGTTCGGCTCTTCATCATGGTCATGCGGCTTGAGCAGCAAGGCGCACATGGCCGGCGTCAGGGTCAGGGCGATAATGCCGGAAATAACGACGGAAACGGCGATGGTAATGGCGAATTGCTTGTACATTACGCCGGTCAAACCGCCCATGAAACCAACCGGGATAAACACGGCACATAAGACCAATACGATGGCGACAACGGGGCCCGTCACCTCGTCCATGGCTTTGATCGCTGCGTCACGCGGGCCCAGTTTTTCGGTCCGCATGATCCGTTCGACGTTTTCCAGCACGACGATGGCGTCATCGACGACGATCCCGATAGCCAGAACCAATCCGAAAAGCGTCAAAAGATTGATCGAGAAGCCCAGCAGATACATCCCGGCAAACGTCCCGATCAGCGATACCGGCACAGCCATCAGAGGGATAAGCGTGGCGCGCACATTCTGCAGGAACAGGAACACGACCAGGACAACCAGCAAAATTGCTTCTAAAAACGTGCTGACGACTTCATCGATGGAAACCTGGACAAATTTCGTGGTATCGAAAGGGACCTTGTATTCGATGCCTTTTGGAAAGGTCTTGGCCAGATCGTCCATCTTGGCGTTGATCTGGCGAGTGACCTCCAACGCGTTTGCGCCGGGCTGCAGATAAACGCCGATCGGCACTGAAGACTGACCGTTGAAGGTTGCGCTAAAGGAATAATCCTGTGCGCCCAGTTCCACGCGCGCCACATCTTTCAAGCGTAAGGTAGCGCCCTGGGCGTCCGAACGCAGGATGATGTCCTCAAATTGTTTGGCATCAACGAAACGGCCCTGGGTCGACACCGTATAGGTGAAGGCGCCTGGGTTTTTCATCGGTTCCTGGCCGAATTGCCCGGCAGCAAATTGTGAGTTCTGCTCCTGGATCGCAATGGCGACATCGGCGGGGGTCAGTTTATATTCCGCCAGTTTATCCGGGCGCAGCCAGACCCGCATCGAATAATCTTTTGCACCGAACAAGGTGGCGTCACCGACACCAGGCAGGCGCTTGATTTCGTCGATCACGTTAAGCAAGGCATAGTTACTGACATAGATGGGATCGTATACCCCGCCCGGCGAATAAATATTCACTACCGCAAGAATAGAGCTGGAGCGTTTATTGACCGTAATCCCCTGGCGGCGGACTTCTTCGGGCAGACGCGCCGTGGCGGCCTGGACACGGTTATTGACGTCGATCGTCGCCTGGTCCGGATTAGTGCCGATGGCGAAGGTAACGGTCAGGCCGACCGTTCCGCTATTGGTGCTGGTCGAGGACATATACAGCATGTTCGGCACGCCGTTGATCTGTTGTTCCAGCGGCGCTGCGACCGTGCTGGCCAGAACTTCGGCGGTGGCGCCGGGGTAATTGGCCGAAACCACCACTTCGGGCGGCAGAATGTCGGGATATTGCGCAATTGGCAAAATGCGCAGCGAGATCAAACCCGCCAGCACGATCACAATCGAAAGTACCGAGGCGAAAACCGGCCGGTCAATAAAAAAACGTGAGATCATTTTACAAGCTACTCTTTATCTGTTTCGATGTCCGCCTGGGTATCCTTAGAAGGCGGCGTTTCTGTTTCTGCAGCTGCTGCTGGCGGCGCATCCGGCGCCTTGCCGGCTTCGGGCGCGGCAATCGTCACCGGCGTATCAGGGCGCAGCTTGATCATGTCGTTGATGATAACCTTGTCCCCTGGCTTGAGGCCGCTTTCAATTACGCGGGCCTCGTTGACGATTTCGCCTAAAGTCACAGGGGTCACAGCAACTTTCGATTCTGGGCTGACGGTATAAACGAACGTCCCCTGGGGGCCTTGCATCACCGCTTTATCCGGAATGGCGATGACGTCCTTTTTAACCAGGCCGCGCACGACGACGCGTACGAATTGGCCCGGCATCAAGATCTGGTTGGGATTGGGCACTGTGGCGCGGGCGCTGACGGTGCCGGTTTGCTCATTGATGGTGGCATCAGTAAAATTCAGGTCGCCCTGTTGCGGATAGACACTGCCGTCGCCAAAATGGATCTCGGCTTTCAACTTGCCGTCTTCGGGGGTGACGATCTTGCCTTCGGCAATCAGGCGTCGCTGGTTGAAGACATCGGAATCGGGCACCGAAAAATTCACATAGATGGGGTCAAGCTGGGAAATGCGTGTCAAAAGGCTGGTATCGGCGGTCACAAGACTGCCTTCCGACAAGGTTTCCTTGCTGGTGATGCCGGAGATCGGGGCGATCACGGTGGTATAACCCTGATTGATGCGGGCATTTTCCAATTCAGCCTTGGCCGAGGCGAAATTGGCCTGGGCTTCATCGCGCTCGCGGGCGCTGAGGGCTTTTTCCTTGAACAGGCTTGCGGCGCGGTTCCAGTCGTTTTCCGCCTGTTTAAAGCGGGCCTCGGCCTGGTTTTGGGCGACGCGGGTGGTGGCGGGGTCAATTTCAAACAGGACATCGCCCTGTTTTACCGCCTGGCCCTCGATATAAGCGCGCTTTTGCAGGATGCCGCTGACCCGGGCGCGGATCTCGACTTCGCGGGACCCTGCGGTGCGGCCAGAATATTCAAAGGATAAAGGCACATCGCGTCGAGCGATTTCCTGGACCGTCACCATTGGTGTGGGCATGGCCGGTGGTGGCGGTGCGGCATGTGGGCCGAATTTCTTGTAAGCCGCATAGGAGCCGCCGCCGATAATGATAAGGGCAAGCAGAACCGGGACAAAGGGAAAGCGTCTTGGTGGTTGCGAGGAAAGTCTTTCACCTGATTCGGGGCGGAGGGACATGGCATTACTCTAGTGCTGGAAAGGATAAAGTTGGAATTCTTTAATAAGGCTAATTTTATAGTGGATAGGTTACATACATTCGTGTATGCTTGTAAAGACGATAATCGGGCATAAGCAAAAATAATCTGTAACGCCCCAATAACAATGATGGTTTTAAAATAAATGGTAAGACGCACCAAGGAAGAGGCGGAAAAAACACGCGAGGCACTGCTGGATGCAGCCGAATTCGTGTTTCTGGAAAAAGGTGTCGCCAATGCCTCGCTGGAAGATATTGCCCGTTCGGCCGGAGTGACCCGTGGTGCTGTGTACTGGCATTTTGAAAACAAGCTGGCCTTGTTCGATGCGATGCATGAGCGGGTCAAGCTGCCGATGGATGAATTATTCGAGCGCGCCATGCATGACGGTGATTCCTTTACCGCGCTGAAAGAGGTCTGTATTACTGTCATGCGCCATCTGGCCGAAGATGCCAGGGCCAAGCGCGTTTTTACCATCCTGCTGCTTAAATGCGAGGAAACCTGTCCAGCACAAAGCAATGTCGAGCGCCAGCAGCAAAAGCGCGACAAAGTCATCCAGCGCTTTGAAAAGATTTTCACGGCTGCGCACCAGGACGGCAAGCTGGGACCGGATACGTCTCCACAGACAGCCGCCATTGCCTTGCACGCGACGATTTGCGGCGTCTTGAACGATTATGTGCGAAATCCCGAAGTGCTGGATATCGCCACGCTGGGACCGCAATTGATCGAGATATTTTTCCGCGGCATCAGCGCATAAAAAAAGGGCGCTTCATTTGACGAAGCGCCCTTTTTCCTTTGCTTATAATTTTAAGCGTTGTTTCTCGTGCTTACGCGCGTGTCATCGTAATCGCGGCAGCGTCCGCCAAGAACGGCAGCCAAAGAAGCGAAGAACGCCCCTAGAATCATCGAGATCGCGGTCAGGATCGAAACCGTTGCAGCCGTTTTGCGGGCTTTGTCAGCGGCTTCGCGAGCCTGGGTTTCAGCAGCGCGGATTTGCTCGACCGTTTGGTCGACGCGTGCCTGGGCATCGGCCTGGTTCAAACCGGTACGGGCGGAAACCACGCGGGCCAGATAGTTGCGGTCGCCTTCAGGGAATTCGCGTTCCTTGATGTCTCTTGCGATGATGCGCGACACTTCGGCAGTAACCTCTGCGTTTGATGCAGTCGGTGCAGGACGATCTGAACGGAACATGCTGTCGATGAAATAAGCAGTTGGATCCATCGAAGAAGCCATACCGCCATTATCAGAAGCCCCGTTTGCAGCACCAGCAGCGCCGGCAGCAGCAACGGTGGTGGCCGCTTTTGCGCCGCCAGCGACTACAGCAGCCGCACCGGATGCCAAAAAGGCCGCCGTGACAACCGTGGCCACAGCCCAAGACATGAAGCCATGCGCCGTGTCGCGGAAGAAGACTTCATCCCCATGGGTATTGGCCCATTTGGTGCGAAGACGTCCGGCGATGTAACCGCCCAAAGCCGAAGAGGCCCATTGCATGATCACCATCCAGGCGATCATCCCGATCGAGATGGCGGTCGCAGAAGCGCCTTCATCCGACCATGGCGACATGGCGGCAAAGCCCAAAGCCGATCCAACCAGCAAAAGGACCATCGATACGGCAATCGCAGCAAAAGCACCGGCAAGAATAGCCTGCCAGGATACTGCTGATACCGAACTTTCGACCGCACCATTATTAAAAGCAGCCGAATTACCGGACTGCATATCGGTCATATTGTTCATCTTATTTCTCTTTTCTGATATGTTTAGCGGAAAAGCAAAGCAAGAATGATGATTACCGGAATCGGCACACCCAATAACCAAAGTAAAATCCCGCGTCCCATATTAATCTCCTTCGTAAAATTGTTTTATTGTTTAGTGGCGGACGAGACACCGCCCGCCTGTTCCCGTATAAAACATATGCACCATAAACATGCGGTACATTAAAACCGCCCTTGAATAAGTTTCTTATAAAGACAGACGGCAATGTCATTTTTGCCAAGCTTCAATAAACTTTCTCTGGCTGACAATTCGAGCATTGCATCGCCTAGATCCCTATGTTAAGAAAAGCGGCGTTGGAGACATGGCCGAGCGGCTGAAGGCGGCGGTTTGCTAAACCGTTCTAGGATTGTAAAGTCTTATCGGGGGTTCGAATCCCCCTGTCTCCGCCACTCAGTCTTAAGCACTTCAAAACAAAGACAATATAGGCAGAAATAGCCGTGTCTTGCGGCTCTGAGGCGCGAAGGTTTTGAACTCCCGCTGTTGAGAAACCTACTATTTTGACCTTTTAGACCATATTCTCAGTTGGCCATTTTGGCGGTTGGAGTTGCCTCTTGCGGTCACATGGCCCGATGCGCCTAGAGCTGCTTTTAGAATTTTATGACTGTCCGGTTCACGCACAGTCCAAAACGAACTTTTCTCCGATTTTCAAGATCATCGACAAAAAGCAATTTGATGGCGTACTTTGCGCTCATGCTTGCCAATAGATAATAAGGAAAGCGGCTAAATTGTTATAAATACACAAAAATTCTCAGCACAATCACGGGTTCGAATCCATAGCGCTCCTGTGTAACGTCCTTTTCATTGTTTTAGGACTAGAGTGTAACTTATTCTGGTAAAAGGTCTTTGACCCAAGTCAACTTTTGATGGTACTTTTAAATTTGCGGAATCAGGCATAACTCTAGCATATGCTATGCTTAAGCTCCATTTCGACCATCTCAAAGCCCGCTGTCTGAAGAGAGAAGTTCAAACTCAACTGGCTTAGGTGGAAAAACTCCTCTCTCAACAACGGGCGTGCCGATATGAATTCTCCGTGAGTTTTTATCAGCATGCGCTCATTGGCCTCAGAACCGTGTACTCAACTTTACCATCCCCTGGTGGGCCTGATAGCCGTCATTTCGCCAGTTATAATCATACGCAGCTTCTACAGACCACGTATCAGCGGTACAGGCGCAGGACAGCAAGTCAACACCGGCTCCAACGTTGTACGTGTTCCGGTCAGGGGTCATTTCTGTCGTATTGAATGACTGTGAGCCCGGAACCGTGAAGGCTGCCGTATTTTGAAAACCGGGGTTATCAAGCTGATGCAACCATTTTGCATGCACCTCGGGAGAGATGACGACATCCTTGTAGAAAAAATCACGCGCAACTTCTGTTCCCAGGCCGGATTCAACAAAGTTGTAATGTTGAGATTCTACATCCAGATTAATGTTGCCTGCACCGCTTTCCGTGTAATCGCCTATATTCAGGCGGGTATACTGAAGGGATGCCAGCGGCGTTACCGTCAGGCCCTTGACCGGCAGATGATAGCCGGTATTAGCAAATACAGTGTAATTCTGCCCGCTATAGTCACTTTCTGCTGTCCGGTCTATCCCAGGGAATGCAATATGCCGCGTCCCGGAATAGTCATTTAGGCCAAGCGATGCATTTCCTTGTGCGAACCATAGGCCCCGCTCATGTCCAATATAGGCCGTGGCCTGATAAGTATCGAAATCAGTATTGTTATCGAATGTTTTTCCATCAATGGTGCTTTTAGCATAGCCAAGACCGAGACCGGCGCGCGTCTTGCTGTGCATTGTCCGGGCGATTGGCGCATCAAAGCCGACCATGGCACCGACTGTTTTCGAATCATACGCGGTGAAATTGGTCCGGGCGTCTTGATCGCCGAACTCGCCGAAGCCTTTAGCCCACCAGCCATTGACTTGTTCCGGCCCTTTACAGCCTGCGGCTTGTTTGGATTTCCTGGCATAGCTGCATTGCACGGTTTCCAGACGCGACATCCAGAGATTTTGGAATTGACGCGTCGTCTGGAACGCAACCAGTGGCGCTGCTATCCCGGGGGTTGACGGTGAAAGCTGCGAGACTGCGCTTCCTACAGCAACTGGATCAGACATTGCATTAATGGCCGTCAGTACCGCGATAAGGTCAGGACTTGCCGGAGCGTTCAATAACGCACCGACAACAGGAGAATTGGCCGCTTGAAAAGGGACGCGTTCGGCACGTATAGCGACCAAACCATTCTGGGTTCCAGCCAAAGGTACTGCAGAAAAGGTATAAAGAGGATTCGTAGGATTTTGGACAGTGATGGCGAGAAGGCTGCCATTCGTACCGCTCTGGGTGGTACCAGCTTGGGTTTGAACGATGTTGAATTGCGTGCCAACGGGGATATAAGCCGTTGAGGGAACCAGTACATTAATTCCCAAAGTCGCACCCAAATTTGTCGCTCCTACCGGGCGAATGTTGCCGTAAAGGGTCGGGCTGGCCAGGGTCGTATTGATAACTCCCCCCGGCCCGGTATTGGCAATCGTCAGCGCACCGCCTATGTTCAATGTATTGGTACCAAGTGAGAAAGAAAAGGCATCTACGGCTCCGGTGACGGTGGAACTTACACCGGTAAGGTTATTGCCGCCGATTACGTTGATTGCCCTGAGTCCGCTTGCGCCTCCGGCAGCACCATTAAGAACGCTGTTTCCGCCCATGAGAAGGGTGCCGGTATTAGCACCGGCAGTTGAGGTAAGGGCGCCGATAAGGGTTGTATTCGGTGCAAGGCTGATTATACCATCTCCTGCAAAATTGGTTGCGGTTACGTTGGTAAAACCACTGTTGAAATTTACAACGCCGGTCCCTAGGACATCGAGTGTCGTAGAGTAAACTGATCCAAGAAAGTTAACTTCGCTGTTATCGTTTCCCGCCGAAATACCCAGGAAAAAGGGTCCGCCTGGCTGCGTCACGCCTATATCGCCATAAACATTGGAGCTGCTGTTGAATACGATACTGGCAGTACTCGAAGCATCGGTGGATACGGCGACGGGCCCTGTAACATAAGGATTGTTATTGCTGAGAATATCCGTTCTAGGCCCGTTGATAACACCAACTGATAATGTACCGGTGCCTCCAGAAGCAGACATATCCACACCTTCTGTTATCCCGCTTGCGTCGATGACTGTAATACCACCCCCAACGGCCGTCTGTCTTGCAGCAACAGCGGGTTGGCAAAGCAGCGTAAAGGCAGCTAAGGAATATAGGCTGAGGGATAAGGATTTCATTGAAGGCGGCTCCAGTTAATTATGCGTTAAATCAGCGAAGCACATCCGTACTCTGAGGCTCACTACTTAAGAATTGAATAAGAACATGGTATCAACCTACCGCGATGGTGGAGAAACACGAGCTTCCCTATGCGTGCATTGTTGAGAAGTTCCTAGCCGCGCAAGACCCCGCTGATCAATAAACCAATGATCATTAAAACGAGGGCTAGCTCAACAAGGGTAAAGCCGTTTCAGGTTCGCGCATCGTTGGATCCTAAAGGTAAGTAGTTAAGGATGTATTCCCTATACAACGTTCTATTGTTTGAAAAATTTCCATTTCTGATACCTTACCATAGTTGACTTTAAAGCTGGCGCTCTCGCCACGCGGCGCGTTCTTTATTAACGCTCTCGCCGAGGAGAACGGCGAAAAAAGGCTTAGGTCAAGTAGACTAAAAAGCGGCCGACGAATGGAAGATTTGTATCAGGCTCACGAATTAGAATGCAGAAATAAGGCTGAAAATAAATTGGAAGAAATAAGCGAAGCCTACCAATGAAGCCGCACATAATCCCATTGCTTCGAGCGGCCATAAAAGCGAAAGCCCGGCAGC
>JAQGJA010000151.1 GCA_028290805.1 Alphaproteobacteria bacterium | reverse complement strand
CGCGAGCAGGTGATCACCTGTAACGCGCCGTTTATTTTCGATAGGCTGGACCAGGAAGCGCGGCCTGTGTTTGATGTGCTGGAATTATTCGCTTTTGTCTGCCCGGGGAAATTTTGTGTGCCGACGCCGAACGGCATTGCCGTGGCCATTGGCCTTACGCCATCCAACACGGCCACGCAGCAGGCCTTGAATCTGGTTGAGGCGGCGGAAAAATTGCTGACCATGTTGCAACAATTTTCCCCCGAAAAAAAACAGGAATGCATCACCATTGCCGAAGCCATGGCGGCGGCGGCTCCGATCTGGTTGTGGAGCCCGTTTATTCTGGCGGCGCTGGATGCGCCGATGCTGACCAATCTGGCGCCTTTCGCGCGCGAGAAGATGTCCGTCTGGCGGCAATTGCCGGAATGGGAAGACAAGCCGCCGCGTGCAGCCCCGTCGCAATCGCCGATCAATCACGAGGAAGCGCGGGCGCAGTTGAACCGTCTGGTGGAAACCGTAATCGGCAGCAATAAAAACCGCAAGGCTGAACCCCGTCCCGAACAGGCTGATTATTCCAGCGCCTTGAGCGCCGCATTTCAAGCACCGCAAGCACAGGGAAAACCGCACTGGGTCCTGGCCGAGGCGGGAACGGGGGTGGGAAAAACGCTTGGCTATCTTGCGCCCGCTTTGGCTTGGGCGGCGAAAAATGACGGGCAGATCTGGATCAGCACCTTTACGCGTTACCTGCAGAATCAATTGCAACATGATCTGGCGCGCATATTCCCGGAAAATACAATGCAGCATGCCGTGGTGCGCAAGGGGCGCGAGAATTATCTGTGCCTGCTCAATATCGATGAAAATATCAACCAGTTCGTCACCGGCGATCTGCAAAGCCGCATCGGCATGGGACTCATGCTGCGCTGGATTACGGCGACGCGCGACGGGGATCTGACAGGCGGCGATCTGCCCGGCTGGATGCCTGTTCTGGTCGGCACAAAACCGACTTTGCAGATGGCCGACCGGCGCGGCGAATGCATCCATCAGGCCTGCCCGCATTACCAGCGCTGTTTCATCGAAGGCAGCATACGCAACAGCCGGGAGGCAACGGTGGTCGTTGCCAATCATGCGCTGACTTTAGCCCAGGATTTCAGCGGCGACGATAATGACGATGAGCGGAAATTCCTTCCCTCCCGCATGATTTTCGATGAAGGGCACCATTTATTCGAAGCCGCCGATTCCGCTTATGCCGTGGCGTTCTCGGGCCAGGAAACGGCGGAGCTGAAACGCTGGCTGATCAGCGAACATGCGCTGAAACGTTTCCGCCGCCGTGGTCTGTCGCAGCGTTTGATCAGCATCGTGGGGGACGCACATCCCTTGGTGGAATATATCGGCCTGATCCATGATGCCGCCGATTTTCTGCCCGAGCCAGGCTGGCTGGAGCGGATTCATAAAGCCATGCCGAAAAATGCGATTGAGGAATTTTTATCGGCGGTGCGCGCGCATGTGTTATCGCATGTCGAATTTCCCAACAGCCCTTATGATATCGAAGCGCATACCAGGCCGCCTTCGCTGGACCTGACCAGCCGGGTCGATATATTGGCGCGCGCCATCCGCAACCTTGCCGACCGGATCATGATGCTGATGCAGGATCTGGGCAAGGTGATGGAGGATGATACGAATGAATTATTATCCAAGCGCAGTATTGCATCCCTGATCCGCAGCTTGCAGCAGCGTTGTATCGATCCGTTGACGGCATGGTTCAACCTGGTCAACAGCGTTGTGGATGATGCGCCGGAAAATGTTGTGGACTGGTTCGCCATCCGCCGCATCGACGGGCGCGATATCGATGTCGGATTATACCGGCATTTTATCGACCCGATGCAGCCTTTGACCAAGATCCTAAGCCAGCATGCGCATGGCGTAGTGATCACTTCGGCCACGCTGAAATCCAATGCCGCCGATAACGAGCAAAGCTGGCACCAGGCCGAACAGCGCACGGGCGGGCAATATATCCGCGAGGCGGAAAATATGCTGCTGCGGGTGCAGATCCCATCGCCTTTTAATTACGCGGCGCAAACCAAAGTCATTCTGATCAACGATATCGATGCGCGCAATCCCAATGAATTGGCGGGCGGGTTTAATGCCCTGTTCCAGGCGGCGGGCGGCGGGGCATTGGGATTGTTCACCGCGATCAAGCGGTTGCAATCGGTACATCCCTATCTGCAAAAAGCCCTGGCGCAGAAAAATATTCCGCTTTACGCCCAGCATGTCGACGGGTTGAATACCGCAACCCTGGTCGATATTTTCCGCAGCGAGGAAGATGCGTGTTTGCTGGGCACCGATGCTTTGCGAGACGGGGTGGATGTGCCGGGGCGTGCCTTGCGCCTGGTGGTGTACGATAAAATTCCCTGGCCGCGCCCCAGCATTCTGCACCGGGCACGGCGGGCCTTTTTTGGCAGCCGCGAGTATGATCTGTTCCTGACCTCGATCCGCCTGCGCCAGTCTTTCGGCCGCCTGATTCGGGGAGCCGAGGATAAGGGCGTCTTCGTCCTGCTGGAATCGGCCCTGCCATCGGCGCTGTATAAGGCCTTTCCACCTGGAGTCGCCATTGAAAAAATGGCAATTTCCGAGGCTGCCGGGCAGATTCAGGCATTCCTCAACCCCGCGCCTTATGCTAAGATTTCCTCCTTACAAAAGGTGGAATAATGCCTCATTTCTTTGGCTATCAGGAAGTCGATGCGACGGAAAAAACCGCGCGCGTGCGCGACGTGTTTTCCAAGGTCGCCGGAAAATACGACGTCATGAATGATTTCATGTCGGTCGGCGTGCACCGTTTATGGAAGCGGCAATTCGTCCGCCGCATCAATCCGCGCGCCGCCCATAAAATTTTGGATGTCGCGGGCGGCACCGGAGATATTTCATTTCTGGTGTATGATACGAGTGGTGGCGCCGATATCACCGTCTCCGACATCAATCCCGAAATGCTGCAGGTGGGCCAAGCCCGCGCAGCCGATCACGGCCTGGTCGGCAAATTGAGATGGGCCGAGGCCAATGCCGAAACGTTGCCGTTTGAAGATAACAGTTTCGACATTTATACTATCGCCTTTGGCTTGCGCAACGTCACCCATATCGACCAGGCTTTGCGTGAGGCGTTTCGCGTTTTAAAGCCGGGCGGGAAATTTTACTGCCTGGAATTTTCCAAACCAGTCATAGCCCCGTTGCGAAAATTCTATGACGCTTATTCCTTCAACGTCATTCCAAAACTCGGCGAGATCGTGGCAAAGGACCGCGACTCCTATCAATACCTGGTCGAATCCATCCGCCAGTTCCCGCATCAGCAGGGCCTGAAAATACGGCTGGAAGATGCAGGGTTTAAGAACGTGACATTTGAAAATCTTTCAGCCGGTATTGCGGCGATACATTGCGGAGTAAAAATATGACCAAGATAAAAGTACAAATCAAAACATTGCCGCATTACGAAGGTTTGCCGTTGCCTGTTTACGGCACGGAACAATCCGCGGGGATGGATTTGCATGCGGCAATCGATGCACCCATTTCATTGCAACCTTTGCAGCGCGAAGCCATCCCTACCGGCCTTGCCATGGCAATTCCGGATGGGTATGAATTGCAAATTCGCGGCCGTTCCGGTCTTGCCAAAAAGAATGGTATCGGGATGGTCAATGGCATCGGCACGATTGATGCCGATTATCGCGGTGAAATTTCTGCTATCATCATCAATTTAAGCAACGAGACTTTTATTGTTGAACGTGGCATGCGGATTGCGCAATGCGTTTTGAATAAATTTGAAAAAATTGAATGGGATGCGGTCACCGAGTTGGACGAAACGGCGCGCGGCGCGGGCGGTTTCGGTTCGACGGGAACCAAAGTCGCCTGATGACGCCGCAAGCCGCCCTGAAAGATATCTCGGCCGAGTTGCAAACCGCGCAACTAACGCCGATGATGCAGCAATATTGGAATTTTAAGATCGAGCATCCCTATTGACTGATCTTCTATCGCATGGGCTATTTTTACGAGTTGTTTTTTGACTATGCCGTTGCCGCCGCCAAAGTGCTGGATTTTGCATTGACCAAACGCGGCAAATCCTA
>JAQGJA010000066.1 GCA_028290805.1 Alphaproteobacteria bacterium | reverse complement strand
CGGTCGATGTCTTGCGTGGTGGCGGCGCGGTACCAGATCCCTTGGGGATAGATGACCAGGACCGGGCCGTTTTCGCATTGGTCCATACAGCCGGCCATATTGGCGCGGGCATCATTCAGCCCGGCGGATTTCAGTTTCTCGCGCAGATATTGCCGCAAGGCTTCGGCGTTGCGCGCGCCGCATGATCCGCGCGGATGGTCGTCGGGGCGGCGATTGGTGCACATGAAAAGATGCGGGTCATAAAGGCTCATATTATTTATTCTTCGCTTTTCTTGCGGCCGGGTTTCGTCCCGCCCATGTTGGCCCCGCCCATCGCGGAACCCGCCGCATTGGTCATCATCGACTTAAAGAAATCCATGCCCATATTCATGCCTTGGTTTACGCCCTGGTTCATTAGCGGCAGCCAGGATTTCATGGCGGCTTCGGGCTCCATCCGCTTCATGTTTTCCAGGGCTTTTTCGCGCATGATTTTCATCATCTCGTCCTGGAACGGCGCCACATCGGGCAGGCCCATAAATGCGCGCGCCTCTTCGGGGGTGCAATCGACGGTGACGTTTATTTTCATGGAAAGGTTCCGGCAGAAAAGGGAAGGTTCTCGCAACTATAGCAAAAACCCCTATGGGCGCCAGCCCTTTAGGATCTCAGGCAATGCCCCAAAGACGGCCGATATTCTTGTAATGCACTTCCTTTTGCGCCCTGGGCAGATCTTCGATATTTTGCCAGAAAATATCCAGCTCGTTTTCCGTCAGGCAGGAAAGATTCATGTCGCCTTCGCGTTCCAGGATATCGCCCGCTTCGACAAGGGTGAAAGAATGCTGGAACCATTCTTCAGGATATTTAAGGCCATCCCTGAGAGCATAAAGATCACTATTCCCGATTTTAGAAATGATTTCCATCACGCGTATGTCATCACGGGACCAGCCTTCCATCATCTTGGTTTTAAAGCTGGCCAAGTATATAGCCTGGTTAAGATAATCATCCGGCTTTTGAGCCTTGGCCTCATCCAGGATTTCGAGAAATTCCCGGCTAAAGTCACGCAGGACCGCCAGGGGTGATTCGTCATTTTGCTTATCGGGCACCGTATGATCGACGTAATCGGCAAAGCGCACGCCCCGTTCGATTTGTTTCATACGGGCAGCCTTGTAATAATCCTGGTCCTTTAAATAAAAAGGAGAATTTACAAATGGATTGTATTTTCCAATGGAATAGGCAATAGCTACATGCTCCATCACGTAAGGCAGCAAGGGCGTATCCTTGTATTGCTGTTTAACTTTGCAAACCATGGCCTTGCCACTGTTCAAATCGGTATAAAGATGTGCCGGCTCCTGCAGCCTGTTCAATGGCCCAAGGTTTTTGCAAAAATCCACCAGAATACCATCATTGAGCATTTGCCGGGCAAAAGGGCCATAAGAAGGGGAGCATCCTTGTTTCATGACATATCATAGAAATAAGCGGGGAGATTGTCAACAAAAATACATATATTAAATCTAAATTGTAACTTTATTGCGCAGCTTTTAAATAGTCTTGTAATTGTTCCAATAATTCAACCGGCACAAAAGCCACTTTTTCCGGTTTTGCCGTGCCATAAGCGTGTTCGGCCTGGGGATCGAAATTGATGCGGCAGGCGGAGAGTTTCTGTAATAACATGGCTGGGTCTTCGGTCATAATGTTCCGCCTTACTTGAATTGCCCTTAACAATCTATAGTTGCAATCAGGAAAAATCAAATCTTTTCCTATACAGGCTGAAAATTACGTACGGTTCTAATCACGGCATGAATACAGAAACCGCATGTCCAAATCTGAATGTGCCATTCATTTCATGTGCTATAAGCAGCTGTCTATTGGTCAAGGTCATGGGCGCAGCTTATAAACGATGCAGTCATTGGTATTTTATTCAAGCAAGAACCTGCAAAAGATTCTGATCATTTAGAAATCTCTGAAAGACCTTTTGGAGTCAATGCTTCTCACTGATTCTTCGGCGCGCCTATTGCACGGTTGAACTTTTCAAAAAGCACGGTTACATCAGCAGGGGTTTTTACGCCACATCGGCTCATCCTGCCGCGGAGATTTCGGTGCTCGATCCGCTCATGTGGAACGGATTCGTCCAGCATCCTAAAATCCAGGTTTAATATATCCGCATTGCTGATAAAGCTTTGCCGGATATCATCCGAACCTGGTTTGTTTTCCATTGTCATTAATGCGACTGGTTCATGCTTTGGAAGAAGTCCGCGTTGTTCTTGGTGACCTTTAATTTTTCGATCAGGAACTCGACCGCATCGACGGTGCCCATCGGGTTGAGGATGCGGCGCAGGACCCACATTTTCGAAAGCGATGCGGGATCGACCAGCAGCTCTTCCTTGCGGGTGCCCGATTTCTGGATGTCGATGGCGGGGAAAACCCGTTTGTCGGAAATCTTGCGGTCCAGGACGATCTCGCTGTTCCCCGTCCCTTTGAATTCTTCGAAAATGACTTCGTCCATGCGGCTGCCGGTTTCGACCAAAGCGGTGGCGATGATAGTCAATGATCCGCCTTCTTCGATGTTACGCGCGGCCCCGAAGAAACGTTTCGGGCGCTGCAGGGCGTTGGCATCGACACCACCGGTGAGGATCTTGCCAGAGGATGGCACAACCGTGTTATAGGCGCGGCCCAGACGGGTGATGGAATCGAGAAGGATCACGACATCGCGCTTGTGCTCAATCAGGCGCTTGGCTTTTTCGATGACCATTTCGGCGACGGCGACGTGGCGGGTGGCCGGCTCGTCAAAGGTCGAGGAGATAACCTCGCCCTTCACGGTGCGGGCCATGTCGGTAACTTCTTCCGGGCGCTCATCGATAAGCAAGACGATCAAATAGATTTCCGGGTGGTTGGTGGTGATGGCATTGGCGATCTGCTGCATCATCATGGTTTTACCGGTACGCGGCGGGGCGACGATCAAGGCGCGCTGGCCTTTACCAAGCGGCGAAACAATCTCGATGATGCGCTGGGTAAAGTTTTTCTTGGTCGGGTCCTCGACCTCGATCTTCAGCTTGCGGTTGGGGTAAAGTGGGGTGAGGTTGTCGAAATTGATGCGGTGGCGCAATTTTTCGACGTCTTCGAAATTGACGTTGACCAGCCTGTCCAGGGCGAAATAACGCTCGCCGTCTTTTGGCGCGCGAATCTCGCCTTCCAGCGTGTCGCCGGTGCGCAGACTGAGCTTGCGGATCAGGGTCGGCGTGACATAGATGTCATCGGGACCCGACAGGTAATTTTGCTCCGGGGAACGCAAAAACCCGAAACCGTCGGAAAGGATTTCCAGTACGCCCATGCCGGTAATCACTTGGTTCTGTTCGGCCAGGCGCTGCAGGATGGTGAATAACACCTCCTGCTTGCGCAGGGCGGCGGCGTCTTCTATCCCCAGCGACTCGGCAAAAGCAACCAGTTCGGTCGGGGATTTCGATTTCAGTTCGTTCAGATGCATGGAAAGGGTCACGTAAAGGGAAGGAGGAAAGCGCCAGCAGGAAAAGGCCAGAACAGCCAAGGGCACAGCATTTAGAGATATCTTTTTGGGAAACGCCGGTTACGGAGCGAATGTCCCGCCAGGCTGTATGCGCCTATTATGAGCGCCGCAAGGCGGTTTTGTCAAAGGAGATTTTTAGCGGCTTGCACCGATTG
>JAQGJA010000138.1 GCA_028290805.1 Alphaproteobacteria bacterium | reverse complement strand
TCCGCCGCCTTCAACAATAAATGATGCAGTACATGATACCCGCCCTGTATATTGCGCAATTGCGGCTCCAGCACATGCTGGTGACTCAAAACGCGTTTCTGGCTTTCCTCGCGCTGCACGTCGTGGCCCCAGATTTTCATGTAGAACCGCTCGCCCTCGACCCCGCCCCAGACGCGGCGCAGTTTCTGGCGGTTGCAGCGGTACAAATCGGCTATTGAAAAAATCCCCGCCTGCTGCAGGCGTTTTTCCATCTGCGGGCCGATGCCGGAAAAATCGCGCGGGGTCAGATGGGCAATTTTCCCCGGCAAATCGCCTGGCCTCAGCAAGACCAGACCATCGGGTTTCTGCATATCCGAACCCAGTTTGGCCAGCAAAATATTCGGCGCAATACCGATCGAACTGGTCAGGAATTCGAATTCAGCCCGGATTCTTTCTTTAATTTTATGGGCCAGGGCCAAGGCATTTTCCGGCTGCCGATGACTGCCCGTCAATTCGCAGGCGACCTCGTCAATTGACAGCACATGCGTGACAGGAAGGCAGCTTTCGATGATCTTCAAAACTTCCCGGTGATAAAATGCGTATTTCTTGTGGCTGGCCTGGCACAAAATCAAACTGGGACAACGGTCTTTTGCCTCGCCCACCGGGGTCCCGGTCTTTAGCCCGAAATGCAGTTTCGCCTCCTTGCTGGCGGCCAGCAGGCAGGTGGTATCCACGCTCAGCATTGGCACCACCCCAACAGGCCTGCCGCGCAGATTTTCATCGGCCTGCTGCTCGCAGGAGGCAAAAAACGAATTAAGATCGAGCAACAGCCAGTTCACTTCGTTGCCACTGGCGGCATCAAGGGGGCGATTCTTTTCCATGACTATAATCCTGACATAGGATTATAGTCATTACAACGATTCTCTTACGCTACTTCCAGCAATTCCCTGATCGGCGCAAAGCTGCGGCGGTGATGGATGCATGGGCCGCGTTCGGCCAGGCCGCGCTGGTGGCATTTGGTGCCGTACCCTGCATTGCTGCTCCAGTTATAGCCGGGAAATTCTTCACAAAGCTGTTTCATGAAACGGTCGCGCGTGACCTTGGCGATGATGCTGGCGGCAGCGATGGACTTATGCTTTAAATCTCCGCCGATAATTGCATAAGTATCGCAAGTCAGTTCCGGCATCCGGTTGCCGTCAATCAGGGCGGTAACGGGTCGCTCCGGCAGTTCGGCAAAGGCCCGCTGCATGGCCAGAAATGTCGCCTGTAAAATATTGACCGTATCGATCTCCTCAACCTCGGCACGGCCGATGCCGACGGCGCAATATTCCAGCAGCGGCGTGAATAATGCCTCGCGTTGTTCGCGGCTGAGTTTCTTGCTGTCTGTTACTTTGCTGAAAAAACGGGGCAGGCGGGCCGGCAAAATCACGGCGGCCGCAACCACAGGACCCGCCCAGGGCCCGCGCCCCACTTCGTCGATGCCGCAAACAGGGCCTGGATAAGTGGCTTTCTTCATCAGGTCATCCTGTCTCATAAAATTGTTTCGCGTCAAGGGAAAACGCTTCACCTTTCAACCTGAATCCGCTACGTCAGAGAGACAACTCTTTATTCAAAGTTCCCGATGATCAACTGGCCGCCCCGAAAATCCGATATCCCGAATATCCTCAGCATCACGCGGCTGATCCTGATTCCGTTTATGGTGGTATTGTTTCTCATTCCCCAGCCCTGGGCCGCTTGGACCTGTTTGGTTTTGTATACGATTGCCTCGATCAGCGATTACCTGGATGGCTATTATGCCCGCCGCTACAGCCAGTTTTCGCCCGTCGGCGTTTTCCTGGACCCGATCGCCGACAAGCTTTTCGTGGCGTCCGTTTTATTGATGTTCACCGCCACCGGCCGCTTGACCGGCCTTTGGGCGGTACCTGCTTTGCTGATCCTGATGCGCGAGATTTTTATTGCGGGCCTGCGCGAGTTCCTGGCCGGCAAGGAAGTCAAAATCCCTGTCACCCGCCTGGCCAAATGGAAGACCGGGGTCCAGATGGGCTCGATGGGCTTTATCATCATGTACCAGCACGTCACCCATAAACTCTATTTTTCCGAGATGGTGGAATGGATCGGCAAGACCGGCATCCTGGTCGCCATGGTGCTGACGCTGATCACCGGCTGGAACTATGCCCGCAATGCCTGGCCGCATTTGAAGAATTAAAGCAGGGCTGCGACTTGGAAATGACGGTCATAAGTAGAGCGAATTTTGCCGGATAGACTATGTTGAAAAGACACAAGACCGGGATCATTTTTTACAATCCCCATATCCTGTTTAATAGTCAGGAAATGAAGGTTTTCCCCATATAATAAAGCGGTCGGAGGAAGATGATATCCTTTTTCGTCATTTGATGCAAAATCCTCTTTGTTTTTATCCGTCAAAAAGCAGATTTGCAGCCCATAGGGTGTCAAGCCAGGCTTGAAATTATATATATCCGTGTCATCACGGACAACGACGACACCACAATCATTTTGTTTATATTTGATATCGGCGCAATATAAAGCCCGGTTATCTTCAAGCACAAATTCTTCAGTGGCCAGATCCTTGTTCCTGGCCAAATAATAAGAAACCTGCGCGGCCGCATGGGTCAAGGTACCCAGGCGATGAAAATCATAATTTTCTCCCCAGCCTTTTGTTATAAAATGCGCAAACTGCAGGTTTTTAGGCTGGCGGTTTTCTGAATGCATAAATGTCTCCTCTAATAGGAGACATTTTATAAGATTTCTAATTTATGTCAACAATTATCCGTTTACTATCGTTCCGCCGTTTGGATGCAGGACCTGTCCCGTAATATAGGACGAGTCATCCGAGGCCAGGAAAATGTAACATGTCGCGACTTCATCCGGCTGGCCGGGGCGGCCCAGCGGTGTGTCCCGGCCGAATTTGGCGACTTTTTCCGCCGGAAAAGTGGCGGGAATAAGCGGCGTCCAGATGGGGCCGGGGGCGACCGCATTGACGCGGATTTTCTTTTCCGCCAATTGCTGGGAAAGCGCGCGGGTAAAGGAGACAATCGCGCCCTTGGTCGAAGAATAATCGATCAACTGCTCGTTGCCTTTATAAGCGGTGACAGAGGCAGTATTAATAATGCAATCGCCTTCCTTGAAATGCTTCATTGCCGCCTGGGCCAGATAGAACATCGAGAAAATATTCACGTTAAAAGTGCGTTTCAGCTGTTCCTCGGTGATGTCTTCGAATGATTCCTGTGGAAATTGCTGGGCGGCATTATTGACCAGGATATTGAGGCGGCCAAGCTTGTCGACGGTTTCGGCGACAGCGCGTTTGCAGAATTCCTGGCTGCTGATATCGCCCTTGATCAGATGGCACAGACGCCCTTCTTTTTCGATCAGATTCTTGGTCAATTGCGCATCCTGGTCTTCATCGTCAGACAGATAAACAATCGCGACATCGGCACCTTCCTTGGCAAAGCCAATGGCGGTGGCACGGCCGATTCCGCTATCGGCGCCAGTGATCAGCGCGACCTTGTCCGTTAGTTTCCCCGCCGCCTTGTAATTTTCCATGAGGCTGCGCGGCGACGGATTCATCTCGCTTTCAACCCCCGGCTGCGACTCCTGATGCTGCGGGATCGAAGTGTTTTTCGGCGCGTGGGTATCGAGTTCGGACATGCGGTTTCTCCTGGGCATGATTAAGAATAGGGAGAATGTAAAAGAACCGATGTCAATTCAGGATACGCGATGCCCAAACTTCCATAAAAGGTTTGTAAGAATTTACTTCTCCATTTCCTTACGGATCTCGCGCCATTTCGCTACATTGGCGTTATGCTCATCCAGCGTGCGGGCAAAGACATGGCCGCCGGTGCCATTGGCCACGAAATACAAATATTCATGCGCTTCAGGGTGAAACACCGCTTCCAATGCAGCACGGCCGGGATTGGCGATTGGGCCGGGAGGCAGGCCATTATTGCGATAGGTATTATACGGCGATTCCACTTCCAGGTTTTTGCTGTAAAGCCGCTTGCCACCCATATGGCCCAGCCCGTCCGTGATCACATAGACAACCGTCGGGTCCGATTGCAAGGGCATGCCGATTTTCAGGCGGTTGTAAAACAACCCGGCGATGCGCGCGCGCTCCGTGCCGACGCCCGTTTCCTTTTCGACGATCGAGGCCAGCGTTACCGCTTCCTCCGGCGTTTTCAGGGGAAGGGCAAGATCGCGTTTTTCCCAAAGCCCGGTCATGAATTTTTGCTGCGCTTCCTGCATGCGTTTGACGATGCTGTCGCGCGTCGCCCCGCGCAGGAAATTATAAGTATCAGGCAACAACGTGCCTTCGGCCGGAACTTGTGTAACGTCCCCCGTAAGATAGATATTATTGGCTATTAAAATCAGAGTCTGTTTAACGGTCAGCCCTTCCGCCAGGGTGACATTGCGCTGGATAATCCTGCCACTGTGCAGAATATCGATAATTTGCTGCATTGAGGCATGGGCAGGGATCCCATACTCGCCCGCCTTAATCGAAAAGGGCTGCCAGCGCAGCAAGGCATAAAAGATTTGCGGATA
>JAQGJA010000050.1 GCA_028290805.1 Alphaproteobacteria bacterium | reverse complement strand
GTCGGGCATGAAAGCGCCGGTATCCATGATGTCTTTTATCTTATTGGCCAAAGGATCGTTCTGTTTGGCCTTGCCGCGCAGCATATCCCCGGTGGAGAGTTGCACGATGTGAAATTTCTGTTCCAGAAATTTCGACTGGGTGCCTTTGCCTGCACCGGGCGGGCCGATCAGGATGACGATCATTTTCTGCGGGCACCTTTCACGCGGCGTTTGCGCATCAGCCCTTCATATTGATGGGCGACCATATGCGAGTGGATCTGTGAAATCGTATCCATCGGCACGGTGACCGCAATCAGCAACCCCGTCCCGCCGAAATAAAACGGGATGCTGGAGCGCGAGATCAGAAAATCGGGCAAAAGACAGATAAAAGTAACATAGACCGCGCCCAAAACCGTGATGCGGTTCAGCACGTATTTAATGTAATCGGCCGTGTTTTTCCCCGGCTTCATCCCCGGCAGAAAGCCACCGGCCTTGCGCAGGTTTTCCGCAGTATCGACCGGGTTTACCACCATAAACAGGAGAACGAACGAAAAGGTGATGATCAGCGCGCCATAGGTAATGAGGTAAAGCGGCTGGCCGTGCTGGAAATAACGGGCAAAATCGGCCGAGGGGCCGCCGCTATTATTGGTCCCCAGGAAATTCATGATGGTAATCGGGAACAGGATCAGGGCCGAGGCACAGATCGCCGCGATCACGCCGGTGGAATTGACTTTCAACGGCAGATGGGTGGAGTCGCCGCCATAGATTTTCTGCCCGACCTGGCGCTTGGGATATTGCACCAGGATGCGGCGCTGGGCGCGTTCCATGAAGACAATGAAACCGACCAGGGCAACGGCGGCAATCATGATCAGGATAATGAAGAAAGTCGAGATCGCGCCTTGTTGTCCCAAAGACAATAACTGGGCGATAGCCGTGGGCAGGCGCACGACGATGGCCGCATAAATGATCAGCGAGGTACCGTTGCCGATGCCGCGGGCAGTGATTTGTTCGCCCAGCCACATCAGGAACACCGTGCCGCCGACCAGGGTGATGGTCGTGGTGGCACGGAAGAAAATTCCGGGATTGATGACAGCCCCGCCGCCGCCAAGGCGTTCCAGCCCGACCGCAACGAAATAGCCCTGGATGATCGAAATAATCACGGTCAGATATCGTGTATACTGGTTGATCTTGCGATAGCCGCGCTCACCTTCTTTTTTAAGCTGGGTCAAAGCCGGGCTGCTGAAGGTGATCATCTGCAGCGTGATCGATGCGGTAATATAGGGCGTAATGCTAAGCGCGAAGATCGCCATGCGCTGGATAGCGCCACCAGCGAAAAAGTCAAACATCCCAAGGATGCCGGTTTGTTTTTGAGCAAAAAGCTTAGCCAAGGCTGCGGCATCGATGCCGGGCAAAGGAATATGCGTGCCAAGGCGGTAAACGATCAAAGCGAACAGGGTGAACCACAAGCGTGATTTAAGATCTTTGGCTTTGCTGAAACTGCCCCAGTTGAATTGACTAGCCAGTTGCTCGGTTGCCGATGCCATGATTTCTCCGGATATTGTGTAAGGTCATTAATTTTGGCTACAGGATAAAGCGTCAATAGGAATAGCGCAAGGCCTGCAGAAATATTTGCCAGAAAAAACCCCCGCAAAAAGCGGGGGTTTTTCGGTAATGCAAAAGCAATTAAGCGGTTGCCGCTTTCTTTTTGGCTTGACGGGCCGAAACCAGGTTTTTGCCGCCATTGGCTTTGTAAGCCGCTGCACGGTCTTCGCTGGCTTTTTTGCCGGCTTCGGATTTCTCTGGCTTGCGGGGGCCGGCTGTTTTCTTGGCGGTCAAAGCGGTAAAGGTACCGCCGGCCGATTCAATTGCGGCAATCGCTTTTTCGGAACCGCCGGAAATTTCCAGCGCGACTTTCGTTGTTAACTCGCCTTGGGCCAACAGACGCACGCCATGACCGATTTTGCCAATTAGGCCGGCTTGCTTCAGGGCTGCGGCATCAATTGTCGCTTTGGCATCCAGCTTGCCGTTATCGATAGCGGTCTGGATCTGGGCAAGATTAACCACGGCGAATTCTTTGTCGCTCGGGTTGTTGAAACCGCGTTTCGGCAAACGGCGGTAAAGGGGCATCTGGCCGCCTTCAAAACCACCGATGGAAACGCCGGTACGGGCTTTCTGGCCCTTGACACCCTTACCGGATGTCTTGCCTTTACCGGAACCCTGGCCACGGCCAACGCGCATCGGCTTTTTGGTGGCGCCCGGATTGTCGCGCAATTCGTTTAATTTCATGTCTCTTCTCCATATTTTTTGGCCTATCGCGCGTCGCGCTAGTTGAGGCCGGCATTCATTCACGCCCGATGGCGCTTATTGTCTTATTTCGAATCCGTCACTTCAACAAGATGAGCAACTTTGGCAATCATGCCGCGCACGGAAGGCGTATCCTGCAAAGTCGAAACGCGGCCGATATTGCGCAGGCCAAGGCCAACCAAAGTGGCGTTCTGCTTTTCGCTGCGACCGGCGCCGCTGCGGATCTGCTTCAGCGAAATTGACGTGCCGGGCTTTTCATCGCGCAAAGCAATCTTTGTCATCGTCGCGTGTTTATCCAGCAACAATTTTCTTTTCGCTTTGCCGGGCTGGTTTTTTGGAATGCCATCTTTGGCGCCAGCAGCCTTGCCTTCAGTTTTTTTCGTGTTTTTCGTGGCCATTATTCTCTCTCCTTATTCCGCTGCGGCTTCGGCCTGGGCGGCATCCGATTGTTCGGCTTCGCCCGTTTTGGCGGATTTGCCCAGGACTTCGGCAACGCGCTTGTTACGGCGGTTGGCGACAGCGCGCGGGCTTTGTGTGTTGACCAGGCCGTCAATGGCGGCTTTGACCATGTTATGCGGATTGTTGGAACCCAGGGATTTTGCAACAACGTCATGAATGCCCAAGACTTCGAATACGGCGCGGATCGGGCCTCCGGCAATAACGCCGGTACCTGCGGGGGCAGCGCGAAGATGGACTTTACCGGCACCGAAACGGCCCAGGGAGTCGTGGTGCAATGTGCGGCCTTCGCGTAATGGCACGCGGACCATGTTGCGTTTTGCCTGCTGCGTTGCTTTTACGATCGCATCGGGAACTTCGCGGGCCTTGGAAGAACCATGACCAATACGGCCTTTGCCGTCGCCAACCACAACCAAAGCTGCAAAGCCAAAGCGTTTACCGCCCTTGACCACTTTTGCAACGCGGTTGATGCTGACCAGGCGCTCGATGATATCATCTTGCCCGTCGCTGTTATTGTTATTGCGGTCGTTGTTATCGCCTCTTGCCATTGGGCAACCCTTTCAAATGTTAGAAATCAAGGCCGGATTCACGTGCGGCATCGGCCAAGGCCTTGATGCGTCCGTGAAACAGGAATTGGCCCCGGTCGAAGACGACCTGTGATACGCCTTTTTCTTTGGCCCGTGTCGCTACCAGCGCGCCGACTTTTTGTGCGGCCTCGACAGTTGCGCCCGTTTTCAGCTGGCCTTTGAATTCCTTGTCGATCGTCGACGCGGCGGCAAGCGTGTTGCCGTTTACGTCATCGATAACCTGGGCATAGATGTGCTTGCTGGTGCGGTGAACCGAAAGACGGACTCGGCCGGTTTTGAGAACCGACTGGCGAACGCGGTTGCGGACGCTGAACTGACGGCGTTCTTTTGATGTTGTTTTTGTTGGTGCAGACATGACCCTGATTCCCTTACTTCTTCTTGCCTTCTTTCATGGCAATGAATTCACCCTTATAGCGAATCCCCTTGCCCTTGTATGGTTCCGGCGGACGATACGAACGGATGTTCGCCGCTACCTGACCCACACGCTGCTTATCCGCGCCGGTAACGACAACTTCGGTCGCTGTCGGCGTTTGAATCGTAATATTTTCTGGAATGGGAAAGCGGATCTCGTGGCTGAACCCGAGGGACATGACCAGATCTTTACCCTGCACGGCGGCTTTGTAACCGACGCCGCGCAATTCCATTTCTTTTTTAAAGCCTTCCGAAACGCCTTTGACCATCGAGGCCAGAAGCGCGCGCGTGGTTGCCCACTGCGCCAGGGTATAGCGGTCCTGGTTGGTTGGCTGTACGACAAGCGTGCCGTCTTTTTGTTCGATGGATACGTCGTTGCGGACGTCCAGGGACAATTGACCCAATTTGCCTTTAACCGTAACGGCCTGGCCATTCAGCGCCGCATCGACGCCTGTCGGAATTGTGACGGGATGTTTACCTACGCGAGACATCTCTTATACCCTTTCTGAAACACCAATTAGAAGATATGGCAGAGAACTTCGCCGCCGACATTTGCCGTGCGGGCTTCGTTATCTGACATCACCCCTTGAGGTGTTGATAAAATAGCCATGCCCAAACCGTTATAGATCGGTTTCAGGTCGTTGATTTTCGTGTAAACACGGCGGCCCGGTTTCGACACGCGGTGAACTTCCTTGATGACCGGCTGGTCTTCATAGTATTTCAGTTCAACGGTGACCAGTTCCTGGCCGTTATCGGATTTTTCCAGGGAATAATCACGAATGTAACCTTGACGCTTCAACACTTCCAGTACGTGGTTGCGCAAACCCGAGGTCGGGCTTTTGACAACTTTGAGACGGGCGGCCTGCCCGTTGCGGATACGTGTTAACAAATCGCCTAGTGGATCGGTAAATGACATGATGGTTCCTTTCCGATTACCAGCTTGATTTCACAACGCCGGGAATTTTGCCTTCATTCGCAAGCTTGCGAAACAAAACCCGGTTCATACCAAAAGCACCCATGTAACCGCGCGGGCGGCCATCATAACGGCAGCGGTTGCGGAAACGCACCGCAGAACCGTTGCGGGGCAATTTGTTCAATTGCTCCTGCAGGGCGATAACTTGTTCGAATTCCAGCTCGCCGATGCGGGCCTTGTTCAGTTCTGCCTTGATGGTCGCGCGTTTGGCACGCTGCTGTTTGACCATTTTGCCGACACGATTCATTTTGTTTACTACGCCGATTTTTGCCATCGACTATCTCCCACGGAACGGAAAGTTGAATTCTTTAAGTAAGGCACGCGCTTCGTCATCGTTCTTAGCGGTCGTACATACCACGATATCCATCCCGCGAACAACGTCTACTTTATCATAGTCGATCTCGGGGAAGATAATTTGTTCTTTGATGCCCAGGGCGTAGTTGCCGCGGCTGTCAAAACTTCTGGAGCTCAGCCCGCGAAAGTCGCGCTGGCGGGGCAAAGCGATGTTGATCAGGCGATCAAGGAATTCATACATGCGTTTGCCGCGCAAAGTCACCTTGCAGCCGATCGCCATGCCTTCGCGCAGTTTGAACTGGGCGATGGATTTGGTGGCGGTCGTGATCACGGCTTTCTGGCCTGAGATCAGGGTCATGTCGCCAGCGGCGTTTTCAACGGCCTTGCGGTCGGTGACGGCGCGTTTGCCCGGGCTCATATTGAGCACGATTTTGGTCAGACGCGGCACGGCCATCGGATTGTCGATGCCCAATTCCGCCTTCAGAGCGGCATGAATGCGCTCGTTATATTCCTGGTGCAGTCGCGCCAGATTTTCGTTTGATGCTTTAGCCATTTTCTGTTCCTACCTTAGATCGTCTCGCCGGATTTTTTCGAAACGCGGGTTTTAACGCCTTTGTCATCGATTTTATATCCTGCGCGTGTCGCCTTGCCGTCTGTACCGACCAGGGCCACATTGGATGCGTGAATGGAGAGTTCCATTTCCACAATGCCGCCGGCGGTGTTGGTCGCCGATGGTTTGGTGTGTTTCTTGACGACATTGACGCCCTGGACCACGACGCGGTTCTCAGAGGTCAGCACTTTGAGGATTTCGCCTGTTTTGCCTTTGTCTTTGCCGGTGCGGACGATAACGGTGTCGCCTTTTTTGATTTTGAATTTAGCTGTTGTCATTTTACAGCACCTCTGGAGCAAGTGAGATAATTTTCATGAAGTTCAGGTTACGCAATTCGCGGGTAACCGGTCCAAAGATACGCGTACCGATGGGCTGGCCTTCCTTGTTGATCAGGACACAGGCATTGGTGTCGAAACGGATCACGGAACCATCCTGGCGGATGATGCCTTTGGCCGTGCGGACCACAACGGCGCGGAACTTGTTGCCTTTTTGCACTTTGCCGCGCGGAATGGCGTCTTTGACACTGACGACGATAACGTCGCCAATATTCGCCGTGCGCATTTTCGAGCCGCCCAATACCTTGATGCACATAACTTCTTTGGCACCGCTGTTATCAGCTACTTCTAATCGTGTGTTATCCTGGATCATTGCTTGAATCCTTTTCCCTTATAGGCTCTTTCGGCTTATGCCGTCTGAGCAGCCTTTTCTTTTGTTTCTGTTACTGTCCAGCATTTGCGTGCGGAAAGCGGACGGCATTCCTCGATTACCACCAGGT
>JAQGJA010000024.1 GCA_028290805.1 Alphaproteobacteria bacterium | reverse complement strand
CGATGCTGGTTTTAATCCCGTGTTTCTGCAGGATGTGGCCGGTCTGCAAGCTATCCTCATACAGGCGCGTCAGGAGGACATGCATTACGCCGCTTCGCAGATGCCGAAGAAATCCTCGGGTAATTGTTTCTTGATCGTGTCCCCGACATGGATGCCCAAAGACAGGTAATTCTCCAGCGGGGCTTTATCGGAATACTGGATGATCTGCGTGCCATCGGGGCGGGCGGCCAAAGCGGTCAGATGCAGTTCCTCGCCCTGGATATGAGCATAAGCCGCCAGCGGCGAATGGCAGTCGCCGCAAAGCTCGGCCAGGCAGGCGCGCTCGGCGGTAACCGCCTGATAGGATGGGATATGGTTGATGGCCTGCAGCATGTCGCCCAGCAGGGTGTTATGGGTCATGATCTCGACCCCGATAGCGCCCTGGCCTGCGGCGGGCAGCATTTCTTCGGGGCTCAGGACTTTGAATTGCGTCTCAAAACGGTCGATGCGCTGCAATCCCGACAAGGACAGATAGGTCGCATCCACTTCGCCCCGGGCCAGTTTTTCAAGCCTTGTATCGGCATTGCCGCGGAACAGGACGACTTTAAGGTCGGGGCGCTGCGCCAGGGTCAAAGCCTCCCGCCTTGGCGCCGAGGTGCCAAGCGTCGCCCCATGCGGCAGATCGGCCAGGGTTTTGGCGGTGCGGGAAATAAAGACATCCCATGGGGCGTCGCGCTCCATGATGGCGGCAATGCTGAAGGGGGCCAAAAGAAGCGAAGGCACATCCTTCATCGAATGCACGGCGGCATCGACCTGGTTGTCTTCCAAAGCGATTTCCAGTTCCTTGATGAACATGCCCTTGCCGCCAACTTCGCTCAGGCGGCGGTCGCGCACCTTGTCGCCCGTCGTGGCCAGCACGACAAGCTGGACCGCGCCGGGCGCGGCCAGATACGGGTGGGCCTCGATCAGGCGCTGTTTCACCTGTTCGGCCTGGATCAATGCCATCTTGCTGCCGCGCGTGCCAAGGCGCAGGGGTTTTTCGGGGGTAAACGGGGGTGATGTCGTCATTGTGTCGATCTTTTCTCTTGGCTATGGTTGTAAAAGCCCTAAACCCCCATTGCAAGAGACAAGTAGCGAGAAAACATGATCGTCCTCGGCATCGAAACCAGCTGTGATGAGACCGCCGTCGCCGTCGTCGACGATGCGCGGCGCATCCTGGCGCATAACGTGCTGAGCCAGTTGGAAGATCATTTGCCCTATGGCGGCGTGGTTCCGGAAATTGCCGCCCGCGCCCATCTGGAACATCTGGACCATCTGGTCGCCAAAACCATGGAAGAAGCCGGGGTCGACTATGAGGCGCTGGATGCGGTGGCCGCAACGGCCGGCCCCGGCCTGATCGGGGGGGTGATGGTGGGGCTGATGACGGCCAAGGCGATTGCCATGGCGGCTGACAAGCCCTTGATCGCCGTCAATCATCTCGAGGCGCATGCCCTGACCGTGCGCCTGACCGATGATGTGCCGGTGCCCTTTCTGTTACTGCTGGTTTCCGGCGGGCATTGCCAGTTATTGCGCGTGCAGGATGTCGGGGAATATGAATTACTGGGCCAGACCATCGATGACGCCGTTGGCGAGGCTTTTGACAAGGTGGCCAAGATGATGGGCCTGCCCTACCCTGGCGGGCCGGAGATGGAAAAACTGCTGGCCGGGGCCGATGCGTATGCTGCGGCAAAGATCGACCTGCCGCGGCCTATGCGGGGACGCAAGAACGCTGATTTTTCCTTTGCAGGTCTGAAAACGGCGGTCCGGCAATTGATCTGCGAGCGGGTGCTGTCGGACCAGGACAAGGCGGATTTAAGCCTGGCCTTTCACCAGGCGGTAGCAGAGATTCTGGTCGATCGGCTGGAGCAGGGGTTGAAACATATGAATTGCGATGGGATCGATACCCTTGTCGTCGCGGGCGGCGTCGCGGCAAATCAATATTTATGCGATAAATTAAAAACCTTTTGTACCCAACAAAACCTGCGCTTCGTCTCGCCGCCCGTCAAACTTTGCACCGATAATGCGGCGATGATTGCCTGGGCGGGGATTGAAAAACTGCGCCGCGGGGAAATAAACGACATGAATGTGGCCGCACGCCCGCGCTGGCCCCTGTATAAAGAAATGGTATAAAGAAACGGCATAAGGAAAAGGAAAATGGCAAACGGTATCAAGGACAGAACATTCAAAAGCATCGGCATTATCGGCGCCGGGGCCTGGGGCACCGCCCTGGCCCAGACATCATCGCGTGCCGGGCTGGATGTTTTGTTATGGGCGCGGTCCGGTAATACCGCCGATGCCATAAACGCCAAGAAAACCAATCCGGTTTACCTGCCCGGCATTCCTTTGCGCGATGATATCAAGGCCAGCACCGACCTGAAAAAAACCTGTCACCAAGATATTATCATCCTGGTCGTGCCGACCCAGCATGTCGCCGAAATCATGGAACAGGCAGCACCGTTTATCGCCGCCTCCATACCGATTTTGATCGCCTCGAAAGGGATCGAAATCAGCACCGGGCGTTTATTGTCGCATATCGTATCCGGTATCCTGCCCGATAATCCGGTCGGCGTACTGACGGGGCCGAATTTCGCGGGCGAGGTTGCATTGGACCTGCCCGCAGCGTCAATCATTGCGATGCATGAAGGGCAGCAAGACCTGGCTTATCGTCTGTGCGATGTGTTATCGACGCCGCATTTCCGCCTTTATGCCAGTACCGATATGATCGGCGCGCAAATCGGCGGGGCGGTAAAAAACGTCATTGCCATTGCCTGCGGCATCGCCCATGGCAAGCAAATGGGCGACAATGCCCGCGCCGCATTACAGACCCGCGGCATCGCTGAAATGGTCCGTCTGGGCCAAATGATGGGCGCAGACCCCGAAACATTTCTGGGATTATCAGGCGTGGGCGATTTGACCCTGACCTGCAACGCGATGCAGTCGCGCAATTTTTCCTTGGGCGCGGCTTTGGGCCATGGCAAACGTGCTGCCGATATACTGGCCGAACGTTCTTCGGTCGCCGAAGGCTATTATACGGCGGACGCCATTGTAAAACTCGCGGCAAATCTGAACATCGACATGCCTATCTGCCAGGCGGTGTATGAAACATTGCACAAAGAAAAAGCGATTGACTACGTGATTAGGGGTTTGTTGGAAAGGCCGTTGAAGGGTGAATAACTACAAAGTTGAAATCCAGAGATTCCCCATCGCCGGGGACGGCTTTACCATCTCGCGCGAAACAAAGCGCGATGCGGATGTAGTGTATGTGCGACTGGAACGCAATGGATTTTCCGGGGAGGGCGAATGTGTGCCGCTTAAGCGCTATCATTACACGACGCAATCGGTTGCGGCGGAAATAACAACGTGGCTGGAAGAAAATCATCCCTGGGACCGCGTCCATTTAATGCAAAACATGAAAGCGGGCCCGGCGCGTTTTGCCCTGGATACCGCCATGTGGCAATTGGAAGCCGCAGAGCAGGGAAAAACATTTGCGCAATTTTTCGGCGGCCAATATTCAATAGAAAAGATACAGTCTCTGCCTACCGCTTTTACCTTAAGCGGCGCAGCCCCGGAAAAAATGGCGGCGGTCGCTAAAGCGCATGGGGAATTCCGCTGGCTGAAAACCAAACTGATGGGCGACGGGCTGGACGCCGAGCGCCTTGCCGCCATCCATCACGCTGTGCCCGAAATGGAGCTCATGGTCGATGCCAATGAAGCGCTGACGCCCGAAACGCTGCAGGCATTATTGCCCATCTTTCAACAAAACAATGTCGTGCTGATCGAACAACCCTTGCCCGAAAATAACGACGAGGCCCTGCGCGGGTTGAATTTCCCCATTCCGTTTGTCGCCGATGAATCCTGTCACGATATTTTGGACCTGGAAAAACTGGCGGGTAAGTACCAGGTGGCGAATATCAAGCTGGATAAAGCCGGCGGCCTCACGCATGCATTACTGATGAAACAACGCGCTCGCGAACTGGGCTTGCAGGTCATGATCGGCTGCATGGCCTCGACCAGCCTGTCGATATTGCCCGCTTTTTTCCTGGCGCAGCAGGCCGATTTTATCGATCTGGACGGAGCGTTGTTATTGGAACAAGACAGGAGGGAGGCAAAATTGAATTATACGGGAGGCTGGATCGCATACGCAGAAGAAGCATAATTCTTCCATGCCGGTAAAGAGAGTTCCGCCGCGATCCGAAGCAGGGCATGCGGCGCAGCCGTTCCCGAAGACAGGATTTCCGTCATTTCTTGTTTTGTTCCATTATAATTGCCCATTAAATAATGTATCGCATCTGATAAAAGGCTATTTTCATACCCGAAATCTTGGACAGGCGTAACTGAAACCGTTTTGGAATGCGTCAGGTTTGGTACATGTTGAATATAAGAAGACCGGATATTTTTAAAATCTTCTTTCGGAATATCTATCTTTTGCAACTGGGGCGCATTGTCGATAAAAATATCCATGACATTGTTCAGGCTGGCTGTAGCCAAAGAATTTATATGGGACAGGGAAACTTTGTTTATATTGTATGTGCGCAGTTCCTTGAAATCGCAACTATTGCAATAGACGAAGGAGGAATCCGCTGCGCTGCCGGAATTATCATCCGGTTTGTTTGCCACAATAAGAGATTTGGCCTTTACCCCCAGACATCTGATACTTATGTCCCTTGCTTCGATAATCGTCCTGGGAGCATCAATAAAGCTAAGGGCGAGATCAGGGGATGCGGAATCCTTGTCTTTATGAAGCACAACATGCGAAGGATGCTTTTCGTTGCCATTGAAGTCGCTGGCATACATATGGCGGCGCGGGTTGCCTGTCAAAGCATTGCCAATATTGCGAAGACCGAAATCGTTGAAAAGCCAGGAAATCATGAAGCACCTGTAAGAGACATAAGAAAGATAGAATATAAAACATAAAACAGTATGTCAACTCATTATCCTGATGGAAACTTTTCTCTGTTATCCTGAAATAATGGCCGATTTTATCAAGCATGTGCCTAATATTGCCGTCTCCCAGCCCGCCGGGCGCGTGCTGGCGGTGGCGGCCGCGCATCGGCAGCGGCGGGACCGGGATGATGAAGGCGGGTTTTTGTATGAGGACCGAGTCGATATCGACCCTTCGGCGCATATCGAGGCGATGCCCGAAGAGATCGATCTGTCCCTCATGCTGATCCGCGCCTTGGTCAATGGCGAATTGCCGCCCGAGGCCGTCTCGGCCTTGGCGCAGTTTGCCCCTTTGGGCGATTTATCCAGTGGTGCTGAATGGTGCGATGCCATTGAACAGCGCGGGCTGGAATTCATCACCTGGTCCGCCAGCAAAACTTTGGCTCAGGTCTTGGAGTTCATGGCGAGCTGATAGCCGTCTTTGGTGGTGACCAGAAATTGCGGGTTCCCTGGGTCTTTTTCGATTTTCTGGCGCAGGCGGTAAATATGCGTTTCGATCGTGTGGGTGTCGACATCCGATGCATATTCCCAGACATCGCGCAGCAAATCCTCGCGGCTAGCGGCCATATTGCGCTGGGACAGATAGACCAGCACGGCAACTTCTTTTTCTGTCAGCATAACGGCTTCTTCGCTGTGCTGCCATTCGCGGTTGCGCGTATCCAGCGTGGCCTCGCCCAGTTCCAGCAGGCTGGGCCAGGCATGATCGCGCAGCATTTGCTGGATCTGCAGGATCATGGTCTTGAAACGGATCGGCGGGGCGGTCGGGGTGAAAATAATGCCGCCCTCGCCAAGGGATAAATCGCCCGGCGCCATATCGCGGCACGGCAAGGCAGGCCAGGCCGTTTCCAGCCCGGCTTTCAGCGCCTTGCGCAATTTTTCGTCCGCATGGACCAGGTACAGGGTAGGCATAGGGAATATCCTGGACCATCTGGCACAATCTTTGCAAGAGAGGATGCATGAGTTACACCGTTTCCGCCCCTTCTTCTGCATCCCCGGCCAGCCAGGCCGGCAAGACCGGGCCTGCCAGTGCGCCGAAAACAGCGGGCAAAACGGATAAAGGATTTTCCTTTTGGGACCTGGTCGATATCGTCAATCCTTTGCAGCATATCCCGGTCGTCAATAATATTTACCGCAACATCACCGGCGACGAAATCGGCATGGTTGCCCGCATCGCAGGCGGCGCCTTGTTCGGCGGCGTGGCCGGTGCGGCTTTTGGTGCCGCAAATGCGCTTATGGTACATGAAAAAGGCGCGGATCTGGGCCAGATGGCTATGGATACCGCAGGGTTCTCCGGCAAAAAACCTGCAAAAGCGGATGAGGATTTACAGGTCATAGAAGTACGTCCAGTGGCGAAAAACGCCGCCAAGGATCACGGCATTATCTGGGACGATGCGCCCAAAGCGGTTGCCGCGGCAAAGCCCGCTTCAGTTATCCATGACAAAGCGCCCGTGCAGGCTGCCGAAAAACAGGATGACAAACCCGTTGAGCTGGCCGCCGCATTGCCGTCACCGCAAGATCTGCATGCGCTGGAACCGGGTATCGGGTCTCCGGACGCTGTGCCCGTAACCGCATCCGTTCCGGCGACGGCCCCGGCACCCGAACTGCCGAAAGAAAATATCCAGCAAAACATGATGCAGGCTTTGGCCAAATACGAATCCATGCAGCGCCTTGGAAATATTGGGGGTGATATCGGCAAAGACAAAGCCGAGGAAAAAGGTTTCATCGCCGCCCAGAACGGGAAAAAGCCTTTTTCGGGTCTGGTCAATATCAGACGGTTTAATTAATCCCCTCATGTCATGCTGAACCAAGTTCAGCATGACGGTTGGAAGAATCCTGAATTAAAAACTTAAAATTTCCACTTCGTCCCGACCGTGGCAATTGCCTGGTGGTCGCCGGTGGTGAGCTGGTCTTCGTCGCTGCGGAATTGCAGGGTGGCAGTGAGGCCGACGCGTTTTGAAACGCGGAACGAAGTGCCGAACATCAAACTGTCATAGCGGATATCGGTGCCGCCGACTTCCAGTCCCATGATTTCCTGGCCCGAGCTTAAATAGCTGACCTGGAAACCGGTGCGGCCCGTGTCATAGCTGGCCCCGGCGAAAAATCCTTCGGCTTTGGTCAGGCGCATCATGGCGGGGTTCTTCTCGCCCCAGGTGTAGCCGCCGCCGAAAGTAAGCTTGCCCATCGGCACGGTCAGGCCGACCATCTTGGCGGCTTGCAGATCGGGCCCGCGGTTAAGCTGGGTCGAATTGAATGCCGCACCGCCGGTGACGAATTTCACCGACTGGTCGGGGTCGCCATTCAGGTTGTTATTGACGTGGTCCAAATGCTGGTGGAAAAACGCGCTCAGGGCCTTGCGGTCTTTCGGGATGATGCTGTCATTGCCGGGCTGGTCCTTGAAGCCATAGAGCATAACGGCCAGGGTTTTGTCGTTGCTGGTCTTGCGATAGGAATAATAGGACTGGGCCGGGTTGGTCACGACGACCACGGGAATGTTTTCCTCGTCTTCGGCAAAAGCCGGAAAGGGGGCAAAAACGCCCGTAACACAAAGCGTAATGGCGAGGATATGAAAGGGGCGCAAGTTCGGCAGCATGATCAGAGTTCCTTGAAAAACACTCACAATTCTTGCGAGCATGATTCAATATCTCATTTTCATATTAAGCAGAGATTAAAAACGCGGCTAATTACGTTAATTTACTGCGCTGCCGTATGGAATTGGTGCCTATGCGATGATGTTCAGCAATTCTTTGTCCATTTCCTGTTGAATTTTGATGATTTTGGCATTGGCCTTGAAGTTGTCCTTGGCGACAAGCGCGCCGGTAAGCTGTTCTTCAAGGGAAATATCGGGGACGGCGACCAGGCCGTCGTCATTCGCATCGGGCGAGTCGGGGTCAAACAGGGCGATAACGCCGTTGGCTTTGGGGCTTAGGGTAACAGGATCGATGGGTGCATAAGCACCGCGCTCGCCGGGCTTTGGCGCAAGTTTTCCGGTGGTACCGGCATTGGCGATGTTCTGTGCGATGGCACCGATTGCGCGGCTTTGGGCGGCAAGACCATTCAGGGCGGTTGTATAAACTGACATGCCTTAGAATAAAACAGAAAACTTAAATTTGAAATAATATGTAATTTAAATCAATTAAACCGTAAAAGAAATATCGCTTTCCCCATCAAACTCGAAACTTTCCAGGGAGGACTAAGTCTACTTTGCGCCTTTTTTCTTGGCTAAATCTTTTATAGATCATACCAATAAGGCTTAAGCCTGGGGCGCAGGTTCCAGGTGGATCACCTGTTTATCGCGCTGGATAACCACTCCGGTGGCGGATATCGCCTGGATGGTCGAACCATCGGGCAAGGTTTCGCCCGGGATAATGCGATAGCGTGCGTTGGGGTCGGTGACATCAGGGCTGATCACGGCGCTGCATTTCTGGGCCAGGCAGGTAATATCGGTCCAGTATAGCCGGCTGCTATCCAGCGCCACAGCATTCAGTTCGGGCAAAGCGCCGGCATCCAGCGTTGGGATGCCGCTATCGGCCAAAAGGGCGGCGGGCGGCAGGCTGGACCCGGTACTGGGCGCACTTTCGGCGCTGGTGGAAAAATTCTCGTAGAGATCGTTAAAAGCCTGGGCGCAGGGAATATTGGCCGGGACCTGGGCGCAGAGTTCGCGGTCGGGGGCAGGGATGACGGGACTGGTCATACCGATCTGGATCGAGGAATCGACGATCTGGTTGACGCTGGTTTCATGCTCAATAAGTTTTTTCAGCAACTGGATTTCGTATTGCAACTGGAGCAGCGATTTCAGGGAGGGGTTCTCGGTGCCAAACTGGATCGTGGCGGGAACAGCGGATTCGCCAAAGGCCTGGGCCCGAACGGAAGCGCTGTAAAATGCCAGCAGCAGAACAAAACCGAACAGGGGAAGACGAGGGATCATTGGCTTATCCTACTGCAGGAGGCTTAACTTTCCGTTGCCATGCGGGGGGATTACGGCGGGCAGGTGCCGTATTTCTTGTAATTGCCCGATCCGTCTGAAACCTGGACGCAGCGGTCGGCGACCAGGCGGTCGGCAGCAACGACGCTGCCGGCAGGCATGGTGACATTGCCACTGATTTCCATCGTATTAACGACATTCATGGTTCCGGTTACAATCTCGCCGTCCCCCACATTGATGCCGCCGGTATTGATCGTCCCGGCATAGATTTCGCCGCTGCCGTTATTGCCCACGGCTAGGTCGCCATTGACCGTCATATTGCCATCGACGGCCAGCGATCCGTTATTCGTATTAAGAGCCAGGTTATTGGCATTGAGCGTATTGGTATTGATCTGGGGCGCAGCGACGGACGAGGCATTCAGGTCGGTCACATTTAATGTCCCGCCTGTCATGGTTACATTGCCTGCAAACTGGGCGTCCCCTGCGACATTCATGCCGTTATTGACCGTCATACCCTGTGCCATGGTGGCCGGGCCGTTAAACGTGGCAGGGCCGGAGACGGTGGTGTCCCCCAAATTGGCGCGGTTGGCGACATTCAGGTCGCGCGTATCGATTTCCCCTGCGGCGTTAATATCATTGCCATTCATGTTCAGATCGGCCGACATGGTCGTGCCATTGGGGCAAAGCGCATTGTTTTCGCGGAAAAGAAACGAGCCGCATAATGTTTCAGAGCTATAGCTGATGACCGCAACCAGATAGCCGCGCTCTGCGGTGACTGGAAAGGTGACGACCCCTCCAGTCAGGCTGGCGACCGGGGCTGACCATTGGCCAAAGGCGCCGACGGCGTTACCGGCGCTTGGAAAAGCGCTTATGGTGCCGCCGATAGCGCCGGCCTGGCGTGCTGCATTGAGGGCTTTTTTGTTCAGTATCGTTGTCTTGGAAAAGATCGTGGCGCGGTAAATATTCGGCGTGCCGGGGAGGATGACAAAAGCGATCTGCAGATCGGATCCAGCCGGGCTGCGCAAAACGCCACCCGTCAATAACCCTTCGCGGTCCAGCGCGGTTGCAAGCCCCGCCCAGGGGGAACCGGGCATTGCCCCGTCGGCAATGACATCCGGAACGCTGGCCGGAAGCAGGGTCCATTGCGATTCAAGATAATTCTGCACCACATTGCCGACGCGCTGCAAATGCTGGCCTGCGCTGTCGGATACTTCGGTATCGACCCATGAACGGGTGATCTGGGCCAGGCCAGCCAGGAAAACGGCGCTGATGCCGATGACCAGAAGCAACTCCAGCAAGGTAAAACCGCTTTCGGAATTTTGTTCTCTTTGCTGCATCATAACCCTCCGTCAGCGGGGTCGGTGAGCTGGGTCGGACAGGCGGACCCCGTGCACTCGTTAAAGGTAAAATTTTCGGCGCCCAAGCCCTGACCGCCCATGGTGCCGGTCTGGTTAATCCCGCCAATGGTCCAGTCAGGATTGGGTTTGGCCAAAGTCGGACCTTTCGCAACGGTATTTCCGGTGGATTCAGTGGTCATTTGCGCTGTATAAACATAGGCTTTGCCCGTAAGGGGGTCGGGCATAAGCTGGGCCTCGCCATTGGCTCCGGTTCCCAAGGCCCCGACCACCGCCAGATGCCCATTCGGCTTAAGGACCTTAATCTGGCTTATGGGGGTGGTCATGTTCTTGACCGAGGCCGTCATGGTATTGGACGGCGCGTTGACGGGTACGGGTACGGGCGACAGCTGCATATCCAAGCCCGTATCGCCCAATATATTGGTCCGCACCGTATTTTGGGCGTTGATGTCCAGGCTGCCCGGCGCAGCGGGATTGGGGCGCGACAGTTTTCCGGCAATATTAAGGGTGCTGTTATTATTGCTTGTATTGAATTGTATCGTGCCCGACCCTGCCGTAACCACCATCCCGGAGGCGGTATCGTCGACTTTCAGGGTATTTGCGGTGACCGCCTGGGTGAAATTTGCTGTCTTGCCGGGGCGGGTTACCACCTCGCTTATTACCGTGCGTCCTGCGCTTGCGTTGATTTCCTGGGCGTTTGCAGCGCCGATATTCCGGATCCCGGAAACGAGTCCGGCGTTATCCGTCATGGTAAGTCTGGTCAGCATCATATTAAGGTCGGGCCTTCCCGGCTGGGGAAAGCGATAAAGCCTGTCGCTTTTGCCCGTGGCCAAGGCGGTTTCCCAGGCTGGCACGATGATGTCGCCCGGGCGCACATCGCTAAAGCCCAAAGCGCCCAGATGGGCATTTGTCAGACAAGCGCTGGCCTCGGGTCCCCAGCGAACCACCGTATTGCCCGCTATCCCGTCACAAATATCGCTTGCCGGAATGGACGGGTCGACGATGCCCGCCCGGCTCATATTGCGGCTGGCCGCCCCGGCCAAAAGGGCGATCAGGTCGCTGGGCGGCCGAGGCCCGCTGGAACGGATGCCTAAATGGAGATAGGCCGAACCGGCCTTGGTGGCCGGATCAGTGTCGCTGTTGATCGGGGCGGCATCGCGGCCCAGCACTTCGATGGTAAAGCGGGTGCCGCCCACTTGGGGCAAAGCGAAATCATCCGGGGTCATGGCGGCCAGCGGCAGCACGGCCCCGTCCAGCGAGATCGAAGGCGGGTTGGTGGCGTAATACAGGTTTTGCGCATAAAGATGGGCGTTGCGGGCCAGTTCCGCCAGGCGTTGACCGACTACAAAATTGCTTTTGAAGTGGTTGTCGCGATTCGCCACAAAGGCAAATGAGCCCAGCACGGAAATGGCAATCATGACGATCAGCAGGCTGGCGATCATCATATAACCGCCTTCCCCGTGGCGCGGCTGTGTGTGCATAAATGGCTGGCGTGACGACATGCCGGATAACTCCTGTGTCCTCACCATAATACCATAAGATTTATAAACTGTTTATGAAACAGGGTTTTTTCAGGCAGCCGCCATTTGTCCAGCCTGTTGTTCCCAGCGCAAAAGCTGGCTTTTCAGCGCCGTGCCATAGGCATAGCCGCCCAGACCCCCTTGCGACGTCAAAACACGGTGGCAGGGCACAACCAGGCAGATCGGGTTTCTGGCGCAGACCGAACCGACCGCGCGCGCCGCGCCCGGTTTCAGTGCTGCTTTTGATAAAGCGGCATAGGATGTCGTGCCGCCCGAAGGGGTGTGCAGCATGTGCTGCATTACGGCGAACTGGAAATCCGAGCCGTAAAAGCCCAATTGCAGGATATCGGAAAATTTGCCCCGCCATTGCCTGTCAGGAAATAAGCCCGTTTTGACCAGATCGCGCGCCTTGGCATCGTCCCGCACGGCATGGGCCCATTCCGGTTCGGACAATAAATCTGTGTCCTTTTCAGCTCCGGCGGGCAGGACGGAAAGATGAACCAGCAGATCCTTTTCCCAGCCGGCCAAAAGGAAACCGACCGGGCTGTCGGCGAGGCCGGCGCAATCGATCCGTGCGGGCTTGTCGAGGCGGTGGAATTTTGGGAAGCTTGCGGTCATGCCCCATGATACGCCCCTGCCTGCAAAAATCAAGAAAAAGCCCCCTGCACCCGGCAGCCCGTTGCTGGGGCCAGATGCAGTTGCGGAAATATTCCGCCGGTTGCGCGACCGCACGCCGCATCCGCGCACCGAGCTCAATTATACCAATCCCTTTACCCTGGTGGTCGCCGTTGCCCTCTCGGCCCAGGCCACGGATATCAGCGTCAATAAAGCAACCGAAGCTTTGTTCGCCGCCGCCGATACGCCGCAGAAGTTGCTGGAGCTTGGCGAAGAAAAACTGCGCGATTATATCAAGACGATCGGCCTTTATAATGCCAAGGCCCGCAATGTCATGGCCTTGTCCAAAATGCTGCTGGAACAGTTCGGCGGTGTAGTTCCCCAAACGCGCGAGGAACTGATGCGCCTGCCCGGGGTGGGGCGGAAAACCGCCAATGTCGTTTTAAATGAAGCTTTCGGCCAGCCGACCATCGCTGTCGACACCCATATTTTCCGTGTCTCCCAGCGCCTGGACCTGGCCCATGGAAAAACCCCCGACGAGATCGAAGGGGGTTTGAACCGGATCGTGCCGGAAGAATTTAAACAGCATGCGCACCACTGGCTGCTTTTGCACGGGCGCTATATCTGCAAGGCGCGTGTGCCGGATTGCCCGAATTGCCGGCTGGTGGATTTATGCCCCTACCAGCCGAAAACGCCGCCGGTTGTGCCGGGCGTCGCTACGCCGAAGCCTTTAAAAAGCCGGGCTGGTCGTTGATCGAGCCCAGGTTGTAAAGATTAGCATCAGTTTTGCCTTCTGTCTTGCCATCCGTTTTGGCGGTTTTGGTTTCCGCTGTTTCCGTTTTGGTTTCGGTCTTGGCGGTGGCGCGCGGCATTTCAACCGGGGCCAGGGCGGCTTCGGGTGGCAGGACGCCGATCTGGCCGTTCAGTGTCGCGCCGGCTTCGACCTGGAGCGTACCGTATAAAAGAGTTCCGGCCACAATCGCCGTGCTGCGCAGGATCAGCTTGCCGCGCACGGTCAGATCCCCTTCGAAAGCGCCGGCGATATCGGCCTGTTCGATGTCGACCACACCGTTAAAGGAACCGCAATCGGCGATTTCCAGGATCTGGCCGCCCTTGATCGTGGCGGTCACATTGCCTTCGACGATCAGGTGGTCACAGGTGGTAATCTCGCCATTCAGCGAGATGTCGCGGCCGACGGTCAGCTTGCGCAATTGGTCCTGGCGAAAGCTGGCGGCCGGGCTGGTATTGGTATTGCGGCGCGATTGCGCCATGGCAAGCGGGGAAAGCGGCTGGTTGCTGCCGACATTATTATTGGTGTTGTTTTGTGACATGCTGGATCCTGACGAAGAAAGGGTGGAAGGGGAATTGATCTGGTGCCCTGTCCCGGACAAGGGGGCTGTATCGATGCCGGATCCTGCATGCACCTGGGCAAGGCGTGTATTGCTCATGGTCCGTTTGCCCGTGGTTTGTTTCACCGTGGTCTGTTTATCAAGGGGCAGGTCGTTACTGGGGCGACGGAAAATCATGAATCCTCTCAGGGGATGAGTGTGCGGTCGGATAATAAGCCTGTTTTGGCGTAACATGAAGTTTGATGCAGTGCAAGGTTTTTATGTCCCGCAACCGCGTTTACAATCGTATTTTTATTGCTATGGTGGCGACACAAACAGGAGAATAAGACAAATGGACATTCTGGCAGATATCGGGGCGACCAATGCCCGCTTCGGCGTTCAGGCAGGCCCCGGAAAAGTGGACCGCAGCCATATTTTCAAATGCGAGGATTACGAAACCTTCCAGGACGCTTATCGGGCCTATCTGATCCATGCCGGCATCGCCCAGTCCGAGGTGAAGCGTGCCGCCCTTGCCATTGCGGGCCCGGTGACCAGCGACCATATCCGCATGACCAACCACCCCTGGCTGTTTTCACGTAAAGCGGTCCAAAAAGAACTAAAGCTGGAACGCTTTGTGGTAATCAATGATTTCACCGCCGTGGCCCTTTCCCTCACTGAATTAAAAGAAGAAGACACGGTTCTGATCGGTGAACGCGGGCGCCCGAACCCGGATTTCCCCATCGCCGTATTGGGACCGGGTACCGGCCTGGGCGTTTCGGCTTTGGTGCCGGACGGCAGAGGCGGCCATGTGCCGCTGCCGGGCGAAGGCGGTCATGTCACCATGCCGGCCTATACCGATCGCGAAGCGGAAATTTTGCATGTCATGCGCGAATGGTTCGGCCATGTCTCGGCCGAGCGGATTTTATGCGGCACCGGGCTGGTCAACCTGTACCGCGCCATTGCCACGATCGATCACAAGGAACTGCGCCAGCTTAAGCCCGAAAACATCACCAAGGCCGCCCTGGACGGCTCGGATGACGTGGCCGTGGAAACGCTGATGGTATTTTGCGCCATGCTGGGCACGGTTGCGGGGAATTTGGCCCTGACGACCTGGTCGCGCGCCGGGGTGTATATTGCCGGCGGCATCGTGCCCCAGATACTGCCTTTCTTCAAGCGCTCGCCCTTCCGCGACCGTTTCCGGGCCAAAGGCCGGTTCGAAAACCATATGTCCGCCATCCCGACCCATGTCATCACCCATCCGCTAGTGGCGTTTCTGGGCCTGGAAGCCAGCTTGAAATGCGACCGGTATTAACGGCCCCGTAATTATTTCGCCGTTAAGCTGGCGGGACATGAAAATACTGATCCTGGACCGCGACCGCAATGCCATGCAGTTTCTGCAGAACTGTCTTGAAGAAGACGGGCATTCCGTCGTGGTCGAATCGATTCGCAAAGATGCGCTGGAACGCGTGGCCCAGGAAGAATTCGACGTCATCGCCATCGACCCCGCCCCGCTGCCCTCGGCCCGCCAGATCACGTTGCCCTTGCGCTGGGAAAGGCATGATTATTATTCTTATATGCTGCTTTTGGGCCATAATTCCGAAGACCAGGAAGTCATTCACAGCGGGATGAACGACAAAATCCTGAAACCCTTCGATCCCGCCGATATCCGCCGGAAGCTGGACCACGCTAAACGCCTGACTGAATTCATGAAACGGCTGGGCGCGGGCCAGCAGGTGGCATCCGACAGACAGATTTTCGGCCAGCGCGCCTTTTACCAGCTGGTGCTGTCGGCGCTTGACCGGGCGGCGCGTTATAATGAACAGGCTTTTCTGCTGGTCATGCGGCTGGATAATTTCGCGGTGCTGGAAAAGGAAATGGGCCCGGAAAAGGCCAATGACGTCCAGCAGGCCTTGGGCGATTACCTCAGCTCGCTGCACCGGATGAGCGATTTCCTTGGCCATAGCGATAAAACGGAATATGTGCTGCTTATCCTGCGCCCTTCGGCCGATACCGAGCCGCATGACGCCGCCGAGCGTTTCACGGTTGCCCTGCGCGAATTCCAGGCACGTTATGAGTCCGGTACCAGGCCGGAATTCACGCTGGAACTGTGGATGCTGCCCTCGGCGATACTGGCAGCACAGGCAAAATTAGGAAATAATAAAAAAACGGAAGACTTTTCCTAAAATTTTTGCTAAAATGGCCGTAACTGTACCCATAGGAATGTTGCGCCCATGTCCCTTTGTCTGTCGAATCGTATCCGTTCCCTTTCTTTAAGCCGTTGCTTTTGTATAATCTTGTTCCTGTTCCTAATGGTGCCCCTGGCCCAGCCGGCTTTGGCGCAGATTAACCCAAATACGGGGGTGGGCAATAATCCCGGCGTACCGGGATTTAAAGTTGTCGGTGCGGAAAAAATTTTGGTAGATGCTTCCGGAGGCGATTATTACAATTCGGACACTTGCCCCTTTATTGAAAATCAGCGTAGAAGCTATGATTTATACGATGCCGCCGTCAAAGCGGCAAAAGGCCATGCCGAAGATCCCGATGGTTGTCCTTATGCTATCAATAATACTGTAGGAGGCCGCAACGAGCCTATTTATCTTTACTATTGCAAAGGCTGGTATGAGCATATCAGCTTAAAAGGTCACGAGGATCCGGTTACTTCGAAAATCATCCGTTGCTGGCAGCCTCCAGCCAATCGTAAAAAGCTGG
This sequence comes from Alphaproteobacteria bacterium, assembly GCA_028290805.1. Taxonomy (GTDB): domain Bacteria; phylum Pseudomonadota; class Alphaproteobacteria; order Micavibrionales; family SZUA-601; genus JAQGJA01. The sequence goes on along the minus strand of JAQGJA010000024.1, from coordinate 1,327 downwards.
AGCTTTTGGCTAATAGCGCTGTACAGCATGCTTATGACAGTGGCGGGGATGCAGCGACCAAGGGTCAGGTCGTGATGAACGATGCCAAATATCAAGGCGCGGAAACGGTTAAGAAAATCAAGGACGAAGCCGAGAAACAAAAACAGGCTTACGAGCAATGTTTCTCCGGTACCTTTGATTCCATTGCCGATTTCTGGTCGAAAAAACGCGAAGTCGCCTGCATCAAATCGGCCGCCAAAGCAGTTAAATTCTTTATATCTGACCATAAAAAGCAATTAAAACTGGCTTTTAAAGCAATCATCGCCGGTTTTACAAAGAGCGTACCTCAAGGAAGTTCTCCTGGCCCGATTGTCGGTACTCCAAGTGCTATGGATTTGGCGAAAATTGGTGTTACGACAGTGGATCAGTTCCGAGAAGTCATCGCCCTTGGTATTGAAGCCCAGACTCTCTTAAAAACCCTTTTAAATGACTGTAATACCATTATTCCGGGTCTTAAAGATCTGAAGGACTGGAAAAACCGCACTTTAAACAATATGTGCCAGGCTGCAGAAAGCCTGATTGAGCGCCAATTGACCCAGTGTATCCGGATCAATATAGGTGCGTTTGATTTAAAATTGCCGGAATTTGCCATTTTACTGCAATGTCCGGTCAACATCAGTATTGATATCAGCGGCGGCCCGAATGGTTTCCGTTGCTTTACCTCGGCCAGCGTCACCAATCCCCTGCAGTCAGCCAGCTTTGGCAATACGACATTATTCAGTGGCAGCGGCGGCCTGAAAAATCTGTTTGATCCAGGCTGTTTCAAGCCGGCTTCCGGTACAAGCTATGGCCAGTTAACCCCGGCCAACCTGGTTCTTGCCGGCACTGGCGGCGAAACCGGCGGCACCCGTATTCCCGGTGTCACCTGTGGCACGCTGGATAACACCAATGTCCAGAAAAAGGAAAATTATAGAGGCCGCACTTATCTGAAACGCGGCAGCGCGATCAATGGCTGGGCCATTGGCGGCAGCGAACCCATCTCGTCAGCATTAAATGTTACGCGTTGCGACCTGTATGATAACCGCCGCCTGATGCAGACAGCCTATGTCTATGGAGACGGTTCCAGTTGCGCCTTGGGCCCCAATGGCTTTATGGATGCCCAGAAATTCGAAACGAATACAGCCTGCTATGGTGGGGGCTATACGCCTCTGGCTGCAGCCAATATTCCCGATGCCTGTATGTATCCTGCGGAATGTATCGACGCGAGCGGCAGCTTCAGCCCAGCCCGCGCCGGCACAGTTACCGGCTGTCCAGCCGGGGTAAATCCTGCCTTTGATGCGACGCGTAC
>JAQGJA010000205.1 GCA_028290805.1 Alphaproteobacteria bacterium | reverse complement strand
AATGCCGACTCCGCCATGGCCTTGGCCCGCGCGAGTTACACGGCGCAGCTTTGGGGTGTGGCGCGTCAATTGGCCCAGAAAGCCATCGATTACCGCCCCGACCGCGCCGCCTTTCGCCTCATGGCCGATATCGAACAGGCCGACCGCGGCGAACCCAAAAAAATCCGGGCCTGGCTGGACAAAGCCGGGGACGCCCCGCCCGAACCGCAATGGCAATGTTTGGTGACAGCGGAGATTTTCCAAAGCTGGCAGGTTTTGAACCGGCAATCGGATTTTAACACCATCGAATGGCAAACGCCCCTCCCCGCCGGCCGGATTGAAAAAGCGGTAGTGCAGATCGAGAATAAATTTAACTAGTAGATAAACTTCATAATTAGAAGGTTACGTCAATGGATTCCATGACTACACAAGTTGTTACTATTGTTGTTGGACTAATCGGCGGCTATTTAGCACAATTTATCCAACCTAAATCAAAATTAATAATTTGGTCGCCTCATAATTTTGTATTCAATGTCAGACAAGAAAACGAAAGCTCTATTACTCTTCAAACTAATTCCATTACGCTTCAAAATGTTGGGCGTTTATCTGCTGAAGGTATAGAAATTATCTACAAAAAACGACCTGATTTTTTTGAGTTATATCCTTCTAGAGAGTATAGCGAATTTATAAATTCAAATGGCGAACATGTTATCAAAATTGATAGCCTTGGATCAAAAGAATGGGTTGTTATTCAACTATTAAGTTATATAAACCCTCCGTTTCTGAGCAATGTCCGTTGGAAAAACGGGCAGGCAAAAGTAGTGCAAATCCAGCCTCAAATAATATATCCGCGTTGGCTTTTAATGATCTTAAATATTTTAGTTTTAATTGGCATAGTATCAGTTCTATATTTGTTAGGCCATCTTTTCAAACATCTAAGTTTTAAATATTAATAGATATCAAGGCCAGATACTGATTGGCGTCCCCGTATCCACCATCTGCCAGATTTCGTCCATCTCGGCATCCGTCACGGCGATACAGCCATTGGTCCAGTCTTTGTAAGGATGGCCCATTTTGGCGGCGCTGCGGTCATTGGGAAGCCCATGGATCATGATCCAGTCGCCGGGCTTTACCTCTAAAGCGGTAGCGACATCGGCATCGGTGGCATCGGGGTATGAAATGCGCAGGCTGCGGTAATAGCCGCTATTGGCGTTTTTAAGGTCGATCGTATATTTGCCTTCGGGCGTGCGGTTATCGCCCCATTGCAATTTATGCCCGACAGGGTTCTTGCCCAAAGCCACATGGTATTTGCGCAAAATGCGCCCGTTGCTCAATAAATACAGCATCCGCTTGGACTTATAGACAACGACCTGGTCGGCATGCTGGGCGACCGTACTTTGTACGGGAGATACAAGCGGCGCCTGGAAGGCAAAGCCTTGCGCCGGAGCCCCGATCATGGCAAAACTGCTTAACAGAAAAATCCATCCACACATCCATTCCGGGATGCCGCGTTTCGTGGTCATCTTCATTCATTCCCCAAGGTAAATCGTCAATGGCCCTAAATTATCGAAGCATTTTAAAAACACAAGGTTTTGCTTTGCTTTTCGTTGCATTGCTTTGTGTACCCTCCACGATGGCCCTGGCCGCCAAAGCCAAGGCAAAAGCCATGCCCGCCCCTGCTCCTGCCCAGACCCATCATTTCGACGCGCCCGCCATCGGCGAATTGCGCACGGTAACGACGGAAAGCAAAAAAGATACGCTGATCGACATGGCCGCGCGTTACCAGATTGGTTACGCCCAGCTTTTGGCCGCCAATCCCGGGGTCGACCCGTTTTTACCCGGCGCCAACCGGAAAATCATCTTGCCGGAATGGCATATTTTGCCTGGCACGGCGCGCGAGGGCATTTTGCTGAACACTGCCGAACTGCGTTTATATTATTTCCCGCCCGATGGTTCGGAACCCAGGACCTTTCCCATCGGGATTGGCCGCGAGGGTTTGACCACCCCGCTGGGCACTACCACCATCGTCAACAAAGTCGACGGCCCCAGTTGGCGACCGACACCGCGCATGCGTCTGGAAAATCCCAAACTGCCCGAAGTCGTGCCGCCCGGCCCGGAAAACCCTTTGGGCGCCTATGCGCTTTATCTGGGCTGGCCCAGCTATCGCATCCATGGCACCGACCACGAAAAAGCCATCGGCCGCCGCGCTTCGTCCGGCTGTATCCGCATGTACAAGGCCGATATTACCTGGATGTATGAAAACGTCCCCGTCGGCACCAAGGTCACCTCTATAGCCGAGCCGGTAAAAATGGCCTGGATCGACGATAAATTCTATCTTGAGGCCGAGCCGAACGACGCCCAGATCGACGAGATCGAGTATAAAAACCGCCAGATCACCGTCGATATCCCCGACGGCATCATCGGCAAGATCCGCCAAAAAGCCGGCGAGCACGCCAATAAAGTCGACTGGGCCAAAGTCCGCCAGGTCCTGGTCCAGCGCACGGGCATTCCGACGGTGATTACGGAATAAGGTTTATTCGTTGAGAAGAAGGTTTAACCGCAGAGGCGCAGAGTTTAAAAGAGGGCCGCAGAGGAAATAATTGCGTGTCATTCCAAGAAGGTACGACGAGGAATCCCCTTGGTTTACGTGCGGTTGTAGATGCTCCGCCGGAGATTT
>JAQGJA010000006.1 GCA_028290805.1 Alphaproteobacteria bacterium | reverse complement strand
AAGCTCGGGCATTCAGGAAGCGATGAAACAGGTCAAGCCGACGCAATTCGAAGATCTGATTGCGCTGAACGCTTTGTACCGTCCGGGTCCGATGGCTAATATTCCGCAATATGGCCGGGTCAAAAACGGCCTGGCCAAGGCGGAATATCCGCATCCGAAAATCCAGCCGATTTTGGAAGAAACCTATGGCATCATGGTTTATCAGGAACAGGTCATGGAGATCGGCCGCGTCTTGGCGGGGTACACGCTTGGCGGCGCCGATTTATTGCGCCGTGCTATGGGTAAAAAGATCAAGGCGGAAATGGACGCCCAGCGCGAACAATTCGTTGCAGGCTCCATCGCCACCAGCAATACGACTGAAGACCAGGCCAATGGTGTTTTCGATTTGATGGCGCGTTTTGCCGATTACGGTTTTAACAAATCACACTCCGCGGCCTATTCCATGGTCGCTTATCACACTGCCTATCTCAAGGTGAATTACTCCGCCGAATTCATGGCGGCCTTGATGACGCTGGATCTGCATGATACGGATAAATTGACGCTGTACGCCCAGGAAGTGCGCAAGATGGGGATGGAACTCCTGCCGCCCGACATCAATAAATCCAAACCCTATTTCGCTGTCGAAAAAACCGAAAAAGGCGAGGCGGTGCGTTATGCACTGGCCGGCCTCAAAGGAGTCGGTTACCAGGCCATGCATGACCTGGTGACCGAGCGCGAGAAACAGGGAGCGTTCAAAGACCTGCATGATTTCGTCCAGCGCGTGAATGCCCAAAGCTTTAGCAAAAAACAACTTGAGGTTTTGTCGGCTGCCGGGGCGTTCGATGTGTTCGGGCACACGCGTGCGGCAATGGATCTGGCCGCGGATTACCTGATGCGCCGCATCCAGCGCCGCGAGGCCGAAGCCAATAGCGGGCAGGTATCGTTGTTTGCCGCTGCCCCGCAAATCGGTGCGGAAGAACCGCTGAATATGCCCGACACGCCGGAATGGCCGGCTTTGGAAAAACTGCAACAGGAATTTGCTGCAGTCGGATTTTATCTGTCAGCGCATCCCGTCGATAGTTACAATGAATTCCTGACCAAAAAACATTATATCTGTTATCGCGATATTATTACGACCAAGCCGCCTTTGGTCAGTGCGAAACTGGCCGGGGTGGTAATCAAGCGCACGGAAAAACGTTCCGAACGCGGGCGCTTTGCCTTTGTCACCATTTCCGACCAGTCTGGCGTTTTCGATGTCACGGTTTATTCCGAACCTTTGATGCAGTACCGCGATATCCTGGTCCCCGGCAAATTGCTGGCCATGTCGCTGGACGTGCAATGGCGCGAGGATGAGCCGCGTCTGATCATGCGCACCGCGCAACCGCTGGATCAATTGATCGCCCGCAGTATTAACCGGATCCAGATCAAGGCCTCGCCCCATGCGGATATCGAAAAGCTTATAAAATTCCTGGCCCAGTGTCAGGAGGGTTCAATGCGCATCTGCCTGGACGTGCCGCTTAAAAACCAGCCCGGCATCGCAACGGTTGCCTTGCAGCAGCATTTGAACATTCAGGAACCGGATATCCAGAATTTACGCAAATTATCGGGGATAGAGGTTATTGCACAGTGACAGATAAAATCATCCGCGTCGGTATAGGTGTTATTTGTATAAATGATAAAAAACAGTTCCTGTTTGGTAAAAGAAAAAATGCCCATGGAGAAGGGACGTGGGCACCACCTGGAGGCCACCTTGAATATAATGAATCATTTGAAGATGGTGCAAAAAGGGAAGTTCTTGAAGAAACCGGATTGATGCTTCGGAGATTCAAGATACTGACCGTGGCAAATCATCTTTTTCCTGTTGAGGGAAAACATTACGTGACAATAAATTGTATTGGTTTAGTTGATGGCGATCCGGTTATTAAAGAGCCAGATAAAATTGAATGCTGGAGTTTTTATGATTCATGGAACGATTTACCTCAGCCGCAATTTGTCCCAATGGATAAGGATGTCCCCTATAAATCCATAAAGGCTTATATCAGTGAAAACTTCTAGAGCCTTTTTCGTTTCGTTAGAATCAACCATTCGTCTTTCATCTTGAGGCGGAACGACGAGATATCCCCCATGCAGGATAAGACGGGCAGCCGTCTGCCACGGCAAAGACTGCGGACTTGGAATGACAGTAAGACAGGTCTTGTTTCCAGCTGGACGAAAAGCCCTAGCGGCGGAAAATATTATCCAAGGGGACAGATAGACTTGCCTTGAACATTGATGGCCAGCCTCCCGAAATCTGTTGCCTGTCTGGAAAAGAACCGGTATAACTTCCGGTGATTTCAGCTTGGCGGCATTGCGTTTCAAGACCGCCGCGAAGAGAGAAATAATTGGTCTGATATTCAAACCCTATAGCGAAGGACGGTATCCCGTTGATTTCCTTCTTCTCGTTCTGCCGGGTTTGCAAAATATTTTCCCTGAATTCTGCGTACAAGCCTGTGCGGATTGTCCCAAGGCGGGATTCATCACTTACCCATTCTTCATTAGAATAAAAGGGGAGCAACATATCGGCAAAGACTCCTGCCTGCATCTGCAATGCACCAATATCGTTGTTAAGATCTACATCCCGCCCGATAAAAGATTTCCTTTCGCCTGTTTTTCCACCCGAGACAGGGAAATCAATGTCGCCCCCGAAATGGGCAATGGCCTTCCCCAGCCTTAAAGGCGTTTTTAAGCTTGCACCGATCATAACTGGCTTTTGTGTCTGGGCCGCAGGATGAAGGAGGCGGTTATAGCTTATATTAATACCGACCTGCAGAGGATTTTCTTCATAATCCTGGGCTTGGATATTAGAATAACTGGCCGCCATCAAGCCTGCTATTGCGACGCCTTTTTTCAGGTATTTGTTCATTGAAGCCTTCCAAGGTTTAAAATGACATAAAATAAATTTCAGGGAATGTCAAGCGTAAAATAATTTACGCAAGATGATTACTGTGTTCCCTTAAAATCCGGGAGACATGGATTTCAATTTCGCTTTGCCATCGCCAAATTCAATTGGAGCCAAAAGAACGGCCCTGAATTTTTTA
>JAQGJA010000204.1 GCA_028290805.1 Alphaproteobacteria bacterium | reverse complement strand
AATCGGAAAGCAGATCGCAACCACGCCTATTTTGGAACAGGACCTGCTGATATTCGGCACCTTCGACGGTACGCTCGAGGCGGTAGCCGCCGCCGACGGGCGCGAGATCTGGTCTCTTAAGCTTCCGGACACGGTTTTTTCTTTGGCCTCGGACGGAGAGGGCACGATCTATGCCGGTACGGGCCTGCATGACAGCAAAACGGCCCTCATGAATGCTGTACAGTCTTCTACCGGCAGGATTATATGGCAGCGTGAATTTACCGGGCATATCGAAGAACCGCCAGGCGTGGATGCAAAGCAGCACCGTCTGTTCGTTGGTGCAGGGCCGGGCAGCCTCTGGGCGCTGGATACACGGAGTGGGGACGTCTTATGGCACAAGGATATCGGCCATCTCGATGGCACTCCGCTGCTATACGGGAATGCGTTATATATCCCCGCGCAAAAAAGCGAAGCCCTTCACGAAAGCTTCTTTTATGCGTTAAACCCGTTGAATGGCGAAACGCTGTGGAAACTCGACCAGCCAGGTCAGCCCTGGGCCTCGCCCACGATTGAAAAAGCGGGCAGGGTTATCCTGACGACAACGGGCGAGGGCCAGATCGGCCGGCATGCTCCCGGCGATAAAGGATGGGCACAGGCGGTCTCGACGGAAGGAAAAACCCTTTGGCAACGTGTCCTCCCCGATATGGCGCTGACGCCCAACATATATCTCCCGGAAAATGATCTGATGATCTATGCGGCAAAAAATGGCATGGTTACCGCTCTCAAGGTCGCCGACGGCAGCGTGACATGGGAAACAAAAATCGCAGGCGGGTTCTCGGCGGAAGGCGTGCTTTTAGAAGGGTTCAAGGAAAAGGTCATCGCGGTGATGTCAGAAGATGGCACCCTTTACCTTATCGATGCCCTGACTGGAGAAACGATCCTGCATCGGAAAATGGGACGGGGGGGATATTCAGCGCCGCTTGCAATAGGGGGGCTGCTATATGTTACAACAAGGCACAATATCACGGCACTTAGCGAAAATAGGGAATAGGAAGCAGGGATGAAAAAAACAAAAAGCATTAGCCTAGTTTCAAGCAGCCTCCTTGCGCTGTTACTGGTTCCAAGATTTGCTTTCGCTTTAGTTGCTGGAGGGTGCGGCACCGCCTGTATCAATATGGGCGCGGACCACAGCTTACAAGAAGTGGCAATACAGGATCTTTATCCTTATCTATGGCGGCAGTTACTTCTGGTCGCAGCTTTTTATATTTCCGGCTTTATTTTTGGGAAACTGGTGCAGCGGGGAAAAATGTCCCCTAGCCTCAGCCGCAAGCTGGTCTGTGTTCTTACTTTTGTTGTAAGCTTTGCAAATTCCTTTTCCGTACCGGCTTACGGTATTTCTGTGACCTGTGTCTTAGTGGGTTCTGGGTGCGTAATTATCCTCGCCATGCTGTCAAGCCTTGCCTTGCCATTGCGCAGGAAATTCGCCGTTCTTCAGACGGTATTTTCTGCCATCAACCGGCCCGAGGACGAACCTTATACGCTGGGCTGGCTGGCGACTGAAGCCGTTGTGACCGGTGTGGTTATCATCGCATTCATTCCGGTAATTCATTATTTCTCGAACCGTTCTTTGGCGGATCAGGACATTATTTATGGCCTGATGCTCATGCCGGTTTTTGCATCAGGCATTGGCGACGCTCTTGCAGAAATCGTTGGAAAAAGATGGGGAAAGCATTTTTATTCGACACGGTCGATTACGGGCAATAGGGTATACATGCGGAGTTATGAGGGAAGCTTCATGGTGTTCGTTACCACCGTTGCCGCCGGTCTTATCGTTGCCGCGCAGTTTCACTTTGAATTACCGGTTTTTTACTGGAAGGCTTTTATTCTGCTCCCGTTTACCCTGACATTGGCAGAAGCGAAAGCGCCGCATACATGGGATAACCCGCTTCTTTATCTGGCGGGCTATGCAACCATTGTTTTATGCCTTTTATAGGAACTCGTTTCACATTAGTTGATGGTGTGGCTGACGTAAGCTGTCTCACAGACGTTTCCGCCGTATATCCACAGCATGTAAGTTAAAAGATTATAAAAGCTGGTGACAGATTTGTTATTGTATAAACGTATAATTTCAGAATATTGTTTCATTTCAGTGGACTACCAGACGAATGAGAGCAAATATCGGTTCAGGTAAAACGCAACTCGACTTTGCCAAATGGGAAGGCGAGGGTATAGTCCATTCCCTGAAGATGTTCGATCCTTCAAATATGTGCCGAGAAAAATGGCTATCCGTTCCTATGGCGGCAATGATATCCTGTATGGCTATGCCGGGAACGACCAGTTATCCGGCGGCGATAATGACGACACGCTGTATGGCGGGCTGGGCGGCGACGTGCTCTATGGCGATGGCGGCAATGACCAGTATGTCTATACGCGCGGTGACGGCCAGGACGTAATCGTGGAATCAGCGGGCACGGCGGACAAGATCGTGTTCGGTGCGAACATCGCCTATAGCGACCTTACCTTCACCCGCATGGGGCAGGGAGACCTGGTC
>JAQGJA010000158.1 GCA_028290805.1 Alphaproteobacteria bacterium | reverse complement strand
GCGCTGGAACATTGCGCCCCATCATATTCTGGCGCACCAGGATATTGCACCGTACCGAAAATTTGATCCCGGCGTTAATTTTGACTGGGCTGGTTTTGCACGAAAAGGCATCGGCGCCTGGCATGATCTGGAGCCGGTTGAAAATGATCCCGTTATCGATGACAAAACCGTGCATGATGCATTCAAGAAAAATATGGCCCTATACGGCTATGACACGCGCCCGGCACCCGAAGGCCGGGAATTTTCCGAAGTGATCCGCGCTTTTCAAACCCATTTCCTGCCCTGGAATATTTGCGGGCAGGTGACCGGGCAATCGGTTCAGGCTTTGGATATTCTGCTGGAAAATAAATTATCTTAGGTTGGCTTTTATAGAGATAGTTACCGCATCCGAGTAGAAGAACGGGGATGCGGTAATGCATCATTCAGCAAAAAAACCTAAACCGAATAATACAATTCAAACTCGACCGGATGCGGGCGGGTTTCGTAGGCCAGGACTTCTTCCATTTTCAGCTGGATGTAGGCATCGATCAGATCGGGGGTAAAGACACCGCCCTGCAGCAGGAAGGCATTATCGGCTTCGAGTGATTCCAGCGCCTCACGCAATGTGCGGCAGACGGTGGGGATTTTGCGCAGTTGTTTTTCAGGCAATTCATAGAGATTCATGTCCATGGCATCGCCGGGATGAATCCTGTTGGCAATCCCGTCAAGGCCCGCCATCAATTGCGCGGCAAAGGCCAGATAAGGGTTGGCGGCGGGGTCTGGGAAACGCACTTCGATGCGTTTGGCGAATGGGCTGCCACCATGCGGAATGCGGCAGGATGCAGAACGGTTGCGCGCGGAATAAGCCAATAGAACTGGGGCCTCGTAACCCGGCACCAGACGTTTATATGAATTGGTCGTAGGATTCGTGAATGCGTTCAGGGCACGTGCATGCTTGATGATGCCGCCGATATAAAACAGCGCCATTTCAGACAAACCATTATATTTGTCGCCAGCAAAAAGCGGCTGGCCGTCTTTGAATAAAGACTGGTGGCAATGCATGCCGGAACCATTATCACCAAATAGTGGTTTAGGCATAAAGGTCGCCGTTTTGCCATGTTCATGGGCGACGTTATGCACCACATATTTGTAATGCTGGATCACGTCGGCGGCGATGGTCAAGGGCTTGTATTTCACGCCCAGTTCGCACTGGCCGGGGGCGACTTCGTGGTGGTGTTTTTCGACATCGACGCCCATATCGGCCAGGAAACTTGTCATCTCACCGCGGATGTCGTTAAGGCTGTCAATGGGTGGCACCGGGAAATAGCCGCCTTTGGCGCGAGGGCGGTGGCCGGTATTGCCGCCTTCATAATCGAAATCGCTGTTATCCGGCAATTCATCGCTGTCCAGGCTATAGACCGAACGGTGTCCCTGGGTTTTAAAGCGGGCATCGTCGAAAATAAAGAATTCGGCTTCCGGCCCGAAATTCACCGTATCGGCCAGGCCGATTTCGCTGACGTAATTTTCGGCCGCCAATGCAATGGAACGCGGATCGCGGTTATAGACCGCGCCCGTTTGCGGATCGACGATATTGCACAAAATATTCATGGTCGGCTGGGCCGCGAAGGGGTCGCCATGCGCTGTGGAAAGATCGGGCATCAACAGCATGTCCGATTCATTGATCGCCTTCCATCCGGCGATGGAGGAACCGTCGAACAAGATCCCTTCGTCCAAAAGATCGGTATCGATGGTGCTGATATGGTGGGTCAGGTGATGCAGCTTGCCACGCAGATCTGTAAAGCGAAAATCGACATAAGTGAATTCGTTATCCAATAGGAAATCGACCAGTTGCTGGCCACGGTTATCGCGCCGGGCCGGTTTAACGGTTTTGGTTTTTACGGCCAATTTTTTAGCCGTTTTCCTTGCTTGTGCAACCGGTGTTTTTGCCATGATCTATTCCTTTATAAAAGCGAATCCGTAACCGCCCAGGCTCAACTGGCCGTTGCCATGCTGCGCCTGCTGGCTGATCGGGTCAAGTTTGCCTGCAATGGGCAAGGTAACCGCCGCATTCTGGATATTGAAGATGCACGATATCCGCTCGCCCTCATGCTCGCGCACGAAACCCACGACATTATCCGGCGTTTCAAAAAATTGGAAACTGCCAACGGAAATCGGCGGCTGCTGCTTGCGCCAGGCCAGGAATTTGCGCGTGAAATTCAGCATCGATTCCGGGTCTTTGTCCTGGACATCGACGGCGCGTTCGGTTTGTGCCTCGACCACGGGCAACCAGGTTTTGGCCGCATCGCTGAACCCGGCATGCTTGGCGCTCTTGATCCAGGGCATCGGCGTGCGGCAACCATCGCGGCCGCGATATTCCGGATAAAAGGCGATCCCGTACGGGTCCTGCATCAGATCATAGGGCACCTCGGCTTCGGGCAGACCCAGTTCCTCGCCTTGATACATACAGAACGAACCACGTAAGCATAAACCGATGGCCAGGGCGAAACGCGCAAAGACAACCGGATCGGCACCTTCATTGGGCCAGCGCGAAACGACGCGCATATTATCGTGGTTCCCGGTCGCCCAGCACAGCCAGCCATCTTTGACCAGGCCTTCGACATGGTTCATGATTTCATAGACCAGGGCCTTGTCGAAACGCCCTTGCTGTTGCATGAGGCCAAAGGTATAGGCCAAATGCAGACGCTTGCCGGTTTGCACATATTTGCAGGCTTCGGCCTCGTTATCTTCACCACCAACTTCGGCCAGCAAAACTTTATCAGGGTATTCATCGCACAGCGCGCGCAAATCCTCGGCAAGGTCGACGATATCGGGATGGTTGCAATCCATCTCGCGCCACTGGCGGGTCAATGTGTGCGAGGCGGGCAGGTCGTTCGGCAAAGCCCGGTCGCCGCGCGGCGGGTTATCGCGCAATTCCGGATCGCTTAAATACTGGTGCAGGACGTCCAGGCGGAAACCGTCCACGCCCAGCTCCAGCCAGAAACGCGCCGTATCGAAAATCTCGGCTTTTACTTCGGGGTTGCGCAGATTGAGTTTCGGCTGGGAAGACAGATAATGGTGCAGGTAATACTGCTCGCGCCGCGTATCCCAGCTCCAGGCCACGCCACCGAAATTAGACAGCCAGTTATTTGGCGCAGTCCCGTCCGGCTTGGCATCGCGCCAGTAATACCAGTCTGCCTTTGGGTTGCTCTTGCTTTGGCGGCTTTCGGAAAACCACGCATGCGTATCGGCGGTATGGGCCCAGACCTGGTCGATGACAATCTTGATATTGCGCTTATGCGCTTCGTCCAGCAAACGACGGAAATCATCCAGCGTACCGAATGTCGGGTCCACCGCGCGGTAATCCTCGATATCGTACCCGGCATCCTTCATCGGCGACTTGAAAAATGGCGACAGCCAGATGGCATCAACGCCTAAGGATGCAATATAATCCAGCTTCTGGGTCACCCCGGAAAGATCCCCGATCCCGTCGCCGTTATTGTCCAGATAGCTCCTTGGATAAACCTGATAAATTACGCCTTTGCGCCACCATTCCGTCATTGCCATCTCCTTTGAATGCCCCAATAATTTATAGGGAATTTATTGCTTTGCAACAATGTTTCTGTCCGCTTTTTGCGATTGCACATAAGATGTTGTAGATGCGTAAAAGGGTTAATATTATAATATTGGGATCGATTAACTATCACAAGAGACAAAACATGTCCCAGAAAACTGGAAAGCGGAAATTATTCGTCTGTGCTTTTAACAATGACCCAAAAGCTGTTGGCGGGCTGCCTTCCTTGATGGACGAGTACCTGGGCGAGCTAGCCAAGGATTTTGACGAAACATATTTCTTTGGTTTCAGCGGGGTTAATAATCTTGTGGATGATGAAAAAGACCGCGACTTTCATCGTCTTGTCCGTGATGACGGAATAATTTTCGAAAGCGTCGATTTGACCAAGCAGGAATATGCAGATACCTATCTCGGCCTGTATAATGACATTTACTGGCCAAGCTTCCATCGCAAGGTGGAGGTTGCAAACCCAGTGCCGAACGGTTTTGCCGCAGATAAAAAGATCATGGATGTTTTCGCAAAAAGAATGATTGCCTTGGGTCTAAGCGACGAAGATGACGATTGTGTTTCCAATCACGATTACCAGAATATGGGCCTTGGACGCGCATTAAGAAATAATGGTTTTGAAGGCCCCATTTCTTTCTATCTTCATATCCCGGCTCCCGATACTGAAGTCATTAAACAGATGGTAAAACACGGGCTGGGAACGGAAGAGCAATTCGAAGAAGCAATTCCAGATGCCTTACGGGCGAATAATATCAATGTCGTGCAAGACCAACATAGTGCTGCATCCTTGGCTGCA
>JAQGJA010000195.1 GCA_028290805.1 Alphaproteobacteria bacterium | reverse complement strand
TAGCCTGTGCTCCCATCTTTTTGCCCTTTTTATTACCGGTCAACTACTCCCATTTATGTCATTTATGGTAATCGGGTTTTAGGTAGTGTCCAAATCTTGTGGTGCTAGAATTTATTTCATATTTTTATACATAGCAATGATAGCCTCTGCATCACCAATCAGCAGCGGTTCAAGGGAATCATTTGGTTCTGCTTGCTTCCATAGTTTCGGACGGTAAAGTTCGAGCAAGGCATAATAATCTATATTCAAATCTAGTTCTTGAGTGGCTTTTTTAATCAAATACAACGCTATGTCAGTCCTTCTCTTGTCTAATAAGTCATCCTTAAAATATAATTTAAGCAGGTAGGTTTCATCGTTGATTGTCGCGTGTAACTCAGGGTTAATTCTTACTGTCAAATCTTTGCTGTATCGCCAGTCGCATTTAACGAGCTTATTTACGGTAATCTGTTTTCTGCCAAGAAATGTTTTGTATTTTTGAAGGCGGTCAATACAGTTGTTAAGCTTGGCTGAATCTGCTTTTAAGAAGCGTGGCGTTTTAGTTACAACATCAAAGTAATCTTTTGTTAAAGCGGAATCGGCGTGAAAATCAAATATGCTTTCGCGAGCTTCGTGCCAATAATCAACTCGCTTTAGATAGGGTTTGCGGTTTTTTATTTCACGGATGTGAGATAACCGCGTCGTTCCGGATTTGGCTGTGAAATTTATAAAATCGCTTAAGGAAATTGTAATCATATGTCGGACAAACTCCTAGTTGAAATCGATATGTTTAACAGTGAGTTAAATGACGCGATTCCCGCGCTGATTTTCCTCGCAAATGAATTGGTTGAATCAGGAACGATTGAAATATCGAACCCGGTTAACTGGAACGAAAAAAAGGGCAATGCCTATCAGGTTAAATGGCGATTTTCCGAAGACGAGCTCCATATGCCATTTGATATTGATTTTCTGTATGAACTTAACGATGAATTAAAAAAAATCAAAAGAAATATATCAAAAAATAAGAATAGTGCAATACTAAATTTACAAACTCGCTTAGAAGCTTGCTTAAAAGAAAACGGCGTCGGCAAATAAGCCAACGCCGAGTAAGTCCTTCAAGGTCCAAACTGTTTTAGTCAATCCTGCTTCCATTGCAGGCGTGCAACGTAAAGTTTTATGAACGCGGCAAAAGTTATAATAAGCTAAATATAAGGATAATGCATCGTTTAAATTTTCCCACTTTTTAAAAGACCGTTCGTTAATCTTGTGAGCCGTCAGCACCACAAGATTAGGACACTACCGGGTTTTATGAAATATTCTAGAAACTTTATGTTTGTGATTTAGTAACCGGGTAGGTTTCGCAACCAAGCGGGCAAAACCAAATCTTATCATTTTCGATAAGGTTCATTTCTAAACCACAGTTTGAACACTTCTTTATGATTTTTTCAGAAGCAATAATTTTCTGATGTTCGCTGGGAAGGGCAGTATCAAAAGTATCAGAAGTATGCTTTTCTTCCTTTATCTGACCTTTTGACACTTTTGATACTGCCCTATCTGAGGTATTCGCAGAATTTTTTATTTGCAGATATTCTGCGTAATAATCTCTCATTTCAAACTCCCGCAAACTACATAGACAATTTTCGGTCGGTGACCTCCGTTGATTGTTATTGGTCTCAAATATCCGTATTCGACCAGAATTTCGAGACTGTTCTTAACGTCCTTTGGCTCACATAATTTCGACCAATGGTTGATATAGATATCTCTTGCTGTAAATTCTTCGCCTAAATCTTCCGATTGAATCTTCTTGAGAATTTCGCGCGCAGTATCAAATTCCGACAGCATCGCTATTTGGTAAATTCTTTCGGCGTGAGCTTGCAGATAACTGCACCAAGCCGCTGCTTTTTGGGCATTAGCGAGACTGACATCATTTGATTGTTTATTTGATACGCAATCAAGCAAATGAAAAATCAACGCGAGCGACGGCATTAGGCTTCGGTACTTCGCCACGTGGGACATGAGGGAAGGAGTATCAAAAGTATCAGAACGCAATTCAATTTCGAGTTCCGTCAGCCATTGTTGAAAAAATTCCTGTGCTTCGGCGTCAAACTGTACGAAGTAGCCGCCGCCATATTCATCCGCGAGCTGTTTTGCACCGACAGCGCTCGGTTCGAGTTCATAAAGCCTGTGAAAGCTTTCCCGTGCTTCGTCGCGTCCTTGCGGTAAGCGGTCAACGAATTGGTATGCCTTCGGCTTATTCGGGTAAACCAGTAGTTGAAAACGCTGAATTAAACCGTCGTCGCCGTTACCTTCAATCGAACCGCGTAAATACGGTTCCAGCATCGCGGGCTGAATTGTTCCGAAGATTGAAAGCGTTAGGTTCTTAACCGGCATGGAACCACGACTGATACGGTCAACTTTAGAAGTTCCGCTGCCGTCCCAACATTCCAGATAAAATGCGCGGTCCGATTCGCGTCCTGGTCGGTCAAGGTTGCGAAACCAACCCGTTAATTCGTCTCTAACTTGTAATATTCCGTTTTCGTTTTCGTTAAGCAGTTCACAAAGTTTTTCTACGGTTGCATCGGAAGTTGATAGTCTTTTTTCTTTTGGCTCCTCCACTTCCAATTCCTGAAATTTAGCACGTAGGTTTTCTTTGTCCGCCCTCTCGCCGCGCATTGCTTTTTTCAGTTCAGCTT
>JAQGJA010000132.1 GCA_028290805.1 Alphaproteobacteria bacterium | reverse complement strand
CCTGGCTTTTTTGCAGTTTTGCTTCGGTTTCCTTTTGCAGCGTGATATCGCGCGAAACCTTGGTATAGCCGACCAGGCGGCCCAGCGAATCAGTTACCGGAGTCATGATACCGGTTGCAAAGAACCGCCTGCCATCCTTGCGGATATGCCAGCGTTCATCGACGGCCCTCCCTGTGGCGCCGGCGGTTTCTATTTCGTGGCGGAACATGTCTTTTTGGCGATCGTCCGGCGTATACAGGATCGAACCGTCCCGGCCGATAATTTCGCTTTCGCCGTAACCAAATAAATGTTCCGCACCTGAATTCCAGGTACTGACCCTGCCGTCCAAATCAATGGAAAAAATGGCATAATCGGTAACGCTTTCAACCATCAGACGCAAGCGGTCGTCGGTTTCCTTGAGATTGCGCTCGGCCTCGCGGATGCGCAGCAAAGCGCGGACGGTAGCCACCAGTTCCAGCGGGTCGATCGGCGTCGTCAGATACCCATCGGCCCCATTATCCAGCCCATAAGCTTTGTCGCGCCCTTCGACAAAAGAGGCTGAGGTCAGCATGACGGGAATATGTTTGGTAAGCTGGTCCGCCTTTAATTCCGCACAAAGGATAAAACCGTTTTTATCCGACAGCTTGATGTCCAGGATAATGAGATCAGGGGCGGCACGGGCGATCTGGGCAATGCCCTCGGCGGCGGTTCGCGCCTCTGTCGTGATATAGCCGTTCTTTTTCAGGATGCGCGCCACCGCATAACGGTTTGCTTCCGTATCGTCGATAATCAGGATGGATGGGCTGTATGAAGCCAAATCAATTCTCGGGCGTTTGCAGGATGGCTGAAATATTTACAGGCTTTAACACTTTCTCTAATAAGAGAAAAGTGCTGTTTTGCAGGATTTCTGATTTTGCGATGACAAGCCCCCCCAGCTGTTCCAATTCATCCTGCTCTTCGTATGATAACAGCTTGGACGTGTTTACTATAACAGAAATCCCGGCCAGCTGCGTATCGGATTTTAATTTTTTCAGCACTTCCAGGCCCGACATTTCCGGCATATTGAGATCCAGGAAGATACAGGCTGGCTGCAATTCGCGCGCCAGGCGGAGGCCTTCGGCGCCGCCGCCCGCCTCGACGATGGCCACATCGAAACGATGCAACAGTTTTTTCAGCACATAGCGGTCGGTTTCATTGTCATCGATGATCAACGCCGTTTCATGGACGCCGTCGCGATGAAAGCCGGGTTGGAACCCCTCTTCCTCGCGGTGCAGCGAGGCTTCTTCCGGTCCGTTATATTTGAGCGGCAGGATCAGCGAGAAAGTCGAACCGATCCCTGGCTCGCTTTCCACTTCGACAAAGCCGCCGATAATTTCGGCCAGTTTTTTGGATAAAGGCAGGCCGAGCCCGGTGCCCTTTGTCTTTGCCTGGTGTTCGCCTTCGACCTGGATGAATTCTTCGAAAATACGCATCTGGTCTTTTTCGGCGATGCCAATGCCGGTATCGCTGACCGAAAATTTGACGCGGTTTTTTCCATGCATCTTGACGCTGACGCGGACTTCGCCGCCGGTCGTGTATTTTAGCCCGTTGGAAATGAAATTGCGCAGGATCTGCGAGACTTTTTCTTCGTCGGATAATAACAAGGGGATATCTTCCGGCTCTTCAAAAACCAGAGCGATGCGTGAATTATCACCCAAAAGCGGTTTCAGCATCCCGCGGAGCATGCCCAGCATATCGGCGACATTAAAACTTGTGGCGCGGACGGTCAGCTTGCCCGCCTCGATCTTGGCCATGTCCAAAAGATCATTGACCAGATTGGACAGGGTTTCCGCCCCGGCGCGGATATAATTGACCTGTTTTTCCTGTTCGGTATTCAATTCACCATCCATG
This sequence comes from Alphaproteobacteria bacterium, assembly GCA_028290805.1. Classification (GTDB taxonomy): domain Bacteria; phylum Pseudomonadota; class Alphaproteobacteria; order Micavibrionales; family SZUA-601; genus JAQGJA01. The sequence continues at coordinate 14,589 of JAQGJA010000132.1, read as the reverse complement.
CGGTCCAAAAGCATCATGGAAATGCTGCGGATGGAATTCAGCGGCGTGCGGAATTCATGGGTAATATTGGACAGAAATTGCGTCTTGAGTTCCGACACGCGTTTTAGGTAATCGGCGCGCTGGTCCAGTTCGGCATAAAGCGCAACCACACCGCGATTGGTTTCCTCAAGCTCACGGTTCAACTCGGTTAATTCGGCACGTTGCTTTTCGACGATTTCCAGAGCGCGTAATAATTCCTGGTTCTGGCGCTGGACCTCGGCAAAGGGACTATCCGGCGCAATCGCCGCCAAAGCCGCCGCAATTTCCTGGCTTTTTTTCGCATCCGGCACGGGTGCCTTGCGCGGCAGGGTTTTGCCGATGGTGACAATTGTGCCGCCTTGACCGCTTTGAATATCGAAATAATCCATCAGCTTTCTGACGCCGATAATACCCAGCCCCATGCCGGTCTGCGATACGTAAGAACCGCCCAGCACTTTATCCAGTTGGTCGATGCCGCCGCCACGGTCGGAAACGATGATTTCCAACAAAGGCGGGTCCTGCTCATCTAGCAGGGAAAATTTCACCATGCCGCCATTAGCATAGCGAAAAGCATTGCGCGCAAGTTCGGAAACGGCGGTGGCGATGCGGATCTGGTCCTGGGATTCAAAACCCAACAATACTGCAGCCTGACGCGCACGTTGCCGGGCCAGCACGACATCGCGTTCATAGCCCACTTCGATCTGGAGCAGGTTCAAACCCATTTCTGGACCGCTTTTTCTTCCTTCAACCGTGCCACTAAAACAGTGGCATCATCGTGCCCGCGCTGGAAATCGCGGTATAAAATTCCGGCGATAACCGATGGATGACGCATTTTCAGCCCCGGATAAGACGCAATATTCCAGCGCGTGGCGATACCGTCCGAATGCATGACCAGCAAAGCCTGATCGGCCATGGGGTAAGTCATTTCCTGTAACTTGACCATCTGGTGCCCGACAATGCCATTATAGGAGGCAAGGCCGCGGCTGGTGGTGTTTTCAATGATATTGCCGGCAATATTTCCGGCACCGGCAAAACGCGCCAGGTTTTTTTCCGGTATAAAATGAATGACCGCCATCGCGGCACCGCGCGTGGCGCGCAGCCCGTCATGGGCAATCTGTACCATTTCCAATGGCGAAGCCCTGGGATTATCCTGGAACATGGCACAGGCCAGCATGGCTGCTTCACTGGCCATCAAACCATGCCCCAAACCATCGACAACCATGATCTTGTATTCGCCGTCCTGCACCAGCATCGCCCAGGCATCGCCGCAGCGTGTTTCCCCCGGAAAGGGAATATTGATGGCGCCGATCTCCATCATCTCGGTTGGGGGAACGGGCGCCGCCCATAATCTTGCTAAAATCACCGTGCCGTTGCCGGGTTGGGAATAGATGTCAAATTCCTGGGACTGGCGGGTAATTGCCCCCAGCCCGGTGCCCTGGCTTCCAGCGGTGGAATAACCGTCTTCAAAACAGCGCCCGATATCCGCCATGCCGGGCCCCTTATCCAGTGCCAGCAATTCAATGCCGTTGATCCCTGCCTGGGTAATCGGGGACACGATGATCTGGCCCTGGTCCGCATGTTTTAAAATATTGGTCGCCATCTCGGTGACGATGATGGAAATCTTTCCGGCCAGCACGGCATCGAAACCGATATCGTCGCTGATGGAAGCAACCTTGCGGCGCATTTCGCCGATCTGGCTTTGTTCGGTAATGGGAAAAAGAGAGGATGGAGTCATTAATTTATTTCCATCTGGCAATCATAATGCGCGTGCCCTGCCCTGGTGTTGACTCGATTTCAAATTCATTGGAAAGGCGTTTCGCCCCGCCCAGGCCAAGTCCCATGCCCGAACCGGTGGTAAAACCGTCTTTCAGCGCCTGGGTGATATCGGCGATGCCGGGGCCTTTATCTTCGAAAACCAGTTTGACGCCGCGGCGGCCATACTGTTCCAAAGACTGGATTTCCATCGTGCCGCCGCCACCATAAATAACCATGTTGCGGGCAAGTTCGCTGGCCGCCGTGATAATCTTGGTCTGGTCCACCAGGCTGAGCCCGATTTCACTCGCCCATTGCCGTACCATCTGCCGCGCTTTTACGACATCGTGTTCGGCCATAACGGGCAGGGTTTCAGTTTTGATTATCACTGTCGTCAAAATTTTCTTCGTCGCCAGCCTGGGCATACGATGTCATGTTCACCCGTGGATTTTGCAGCAAAGCCATGCCGCGCTCGACATCCAAAGCGGTTCGCACGCCCGGCAATGACAGGCCGAGTTCCACCAGCGTAATGGCCACGGCCGGCTGCATGCCGACGATCACAGTTTGTGCATCCAAAATTTTGGACATAGCGGAAATATTGGCGACCATCCGGCCGATAAAAGAATCGACGATCTCCAGCGAGGAAATATCGATCAGCACCCCGGTCGCGCCTGTCTCGCTGATCTTCGTCGTCAGGTCGTCCTGCAGCGCCAAAGCCAGGCGGTCATGCATATCCACCTGGATTGTCACCAAAAGGAACTGCCCCATGCGTAAAATTGGAATGCGGTCCATCATGCGACTAGGCTTTCGACGTCATCGCGCCAACGGGCGCAACGCGGGAAATTTTCATGCCCTGCATATCCAGCGCGATCTTGAAGGCGCTGGCCAGCGTCGCCTTTGTAATGACATTACCCAGTTCGACGCCAAGATGCACGATGGTCTGGGCGATCTGGGGACGGATGCCGCTGATGATGCAATCGGCACCCATCAGCCGGGCGGCCGTAACGGTTTTAAGCAAATGCTGGGCGACCAGCGTATCGACGGTCGGCACGCCGGTGATGTCGATGATGGCGACGGTCGAACCAGTGGTTACAATGGTCTGCAGCAATGATTCCATCACGACCTGGGTCCGGGCACTGTCCAGCGTGCCGATCAATGGCAAGGCCAGAATGCCTTCGGCCAGGCTGACCACGGGGGTGGAAAGCTCCAGCATATCCTGTTGCTGGCGGCGAATGACTTCTTCGCGGGCCGATTGCGTCACTTCGGTCGTATAGAGGCCCAGCCTGTCCAGGCTTTGATTAACGCCCCAGATAACTTCGATCAGCGTATTGCTGTCTTTGGAAAACTCCTTGTGCAGGACGGTATAAAGCGGTTTTTTAAAGGAAAAAACAAAGGTCGCCGTTTCCGTCGGGGTGAAACCGTTCTCGGCCCGCGAGCGCGCCAGATTGCCCAGCATATTGCGCAAATTTTCGCCCTTGCCGCCTTCTTCACCCTGTACGGCGTCGCGAAATAGCGTCAAAAACTCCTTGCATTGCTGTTTAAGGTCCTTGTCACTAATGGCGCCCTGTTGGCGGCCCTGGGCTTGTAATTCCTGCGCCCATTCCGAAAGCAGCATTTCCTGTTGCTCCTCCAGAAGGCTTGCGATGCGGGCTTTGAGGTCATTATTCATGAAAGGGCTCCTTCAGGTATCAAGGCATTAAGTTAGCACGAAATTCAGCCATAACGCGCTCGAAGTCAAGCATTGCTTTAATCGGGTTAATTCCAACTATAAAGCCTTTATAATAAAAGGCGGATTTTAGACTGCTTCCTTATATCCAGAAGGACAAACTAGAAGCTTATTTATTTAAAGGTGATTTTTATGATCAATATTCTAAGCTATATCCTGCGTGGACAAAAAGCCCGTGGCTTGATGACCGGGTTGTTGCCGATAGCAACCAAAAGCATCAATGATTATGTGGAAAAACATGGCGGCTGGCAGCCCGCGATGGAAAATCTGCAAAAACTTGCCGAAAAAAACGGCATCCGCATGCCGGAATCGTTCAAGCCCAAGCCCCCCGAACCGGTCAAGCCTGAAAAGAAATGCGGTTATTTTTGCACGATGTTCAAGCGCAAAAAGCCTGAGCCCGAGCCAGAACCCATTGTCCAGCCAAGCGCCTTTCTGGGGGTTGCCAAAAAAGCCTGGCCGATCTTGGCCGTGGTCGCCGTGGCCATGCTGAATAAAAAACCGAAATAGTTATTCCAAGCGTATCCGACTTAATTAATGTTGCATCCCTGTTTTAACGCAGGGATGCAAAAAGCGTTTGCTCTTATTCCTCGAATAATTTCTGCGCGCGATGTATTTCAGTGGCATAGGGCTCGTGCAATACGCGGCTATGCAGCCCGTGTTTCGCCCCATGGAAATCCCACAGCCCGCTATTGTGCCAGTGCTTGAAATTTTCCCAGTCGGGCCGGTCGATAATCGGATACAGGCAAATCCCTTCAAACGGAACGCCCTTGGCTTTCAGTTTCAGGATCTCGTCCGTGATCTCATGCATCCATGAGGCGCGCAGGCTGCCGACATTGCTGGTCTCGCCTAAAAACATCGGACGCTTGTAACGTTTGTACAGATTTTCCAGCAATTCATTCAGCGGTTTCCAGCGTTTATCCTTGCGGCCCTGATGCCATTTAATGCGGCGGCCGATATGCGCCCATTGATTGGTGCTGTAAAAATTCGCGCCCATGATGTCCAGATATTTTTCAGCGCCGCCCAATTCGGGCTCCATGCGCCCGGCCAGCATGTCGGATGCTTCGAATTGCAATTCATTGACAAGACGCGCCTGGCGAAGCTGATAAGGCGAATTGCTTTTGGGCAGGACGTTGATGACAGGATCGACATGGACAAAACGCGCGCGTGGGTCCACTTCCCAGATCGCATCCATACAGGCAATCGCCGCCTTGACCAGTTGGCGTTTCAGTACGCCGCCATGGTCTTTTTCATAGGGGAAAATCCAGCCCACCTCGCCCGCAGCCCAGCACAGGAACGAGATTTCATTGATGGGCGTATAATAGGGAATTTCATTCGTGCGTGATTTCACATGGCGCGCGACGGCCGCACTGTATTGGGCAAAGCGCGTAATGAATTGGGGCGAAAACACATCGACATCATCGGGCCAGCCATAATGGCACAGTGTCCAGATAACCTGCATATCATTCTTGATCGCAGCATCCAGCATAGGGGTAAAAGATGAAAAATCATATTCGCCCATGTTGTCGATCTTGGGCCAGCGCACACCATCGCGCGCCGTCAAAATTCCCTGGCTGCGCAACAGGGCGTAATCGCTGGATACCTGGTAATCATGATTGGTGGCCGCAATCATATCGATGCGGTTGCCTTTATTATTGATCTGTGTCGCCGATTCAAACCCGCCCATGATAAAGGATTTGAACAATTTTCCCTGTGGCTGGGGCTGGCCGGTATAATTTTGCAGCATCAATTGCGGCGCGCATCCGGCGGCAAGCAAGCCAGGAATTAATTTAAGCATGGTGCGGCGCTTAATATCCATCACGCCACCGGCCCATATTGTTTTGCAATCCGTCCCTGCCAAAGACACAGCAAGGGCGTGACGGCCAGTTCCATGCCAAGCGCCAACACCATCGGCATGGATGGAACGCCGGCATCCAGCAACGCCCAGCCCCGCGCGATCCCGCCGATGATCACCAAAAATGTCAGCACGCGGCAGCGCGTGGTCATCGATTCAATGCGCGGGATGGCGTGCCAAAATGCCAGGCCGATTGCCAGCAAGATGCCGGACAGATAACGAAAATGGCTGTCCAGATTGATTTGCAGATGCTGCGGGTCAAGCAATTCCTGGCCCAACATGACACCCACACTGCCGGCGCAAACCGGCACCAGGCCGAATACCGCAATAGCCAATTGCAGAAAAGAACGCTCGTTTAAATGGAAGAGCGTTCTTGCCATTATTTTTCCAGCATCTCGCGGGCGCGCTGCACTTCGGCGGCGTATTTGTCAAAAATCACGCGCGTATAGGTGCCGTCGGTTTCAAATTTGAAATCCCATAAACCGCTATTGTGCCAGTGATTGGGATTTTCCCAGTCATGACGGTCGATAATGGGATAAAGGCAGATCCCTTCAAACGGAATATTCTTTTCCTGCAGCTTTAAAATTTCATCCGTGACTTCATGCATCCAGGCCGGGCGGAAACCGCCGACATGGCTTGTTTCGCCCAGGAAAATCGGGCGCTGATACCGCTTATAGACGTTTTCCAGCAATACATTCAACGGCACATAGCGCGGATCGCGCGGGTTTTGGTTCCAATCGATACGCTCGCCGTGATGTTCCCACTGGTTGTCATGGTAAAAATTGGCGCCCATGATATCCAGATATTTTTCCGCCCCGCCCAGTTCGGGCTCGATCGCGCCGGTCAGCATGTCCGAGGCTTCATACTGCAGATCATTATAAAACGCCGCTTCGGCCGCTTTTTCCGGATGGTCTTTTGGCGCCACAATATTGATGACCGGATCGACATGGACGAAACGCGCGCGCGCATCGACGGCCCAGATCGCATCCATGGCGGCAATGACGGCTTTAATCAGCTGGCGCTTTAACTCGCCGCCGCGGTTTTTAGTATAAGGATGAATCCAGCCCACTTCCGCCGCAGCCCAGGAAAGAAAGGAAATTTCATTCATCGGCGAATAAAGCGGTACGTCATCCGAACGTTCTTTGATGAAAACCGCAACCTGACGGGCGTAATCGGCAAAGCGTGTAATGAATTCCGGCGAAAACACGTCCAGCCCATCGGGCCAGCCATAATGGCACAAGGTCCAGATCACCTGCATGCCTTTGTCGCGCGCGGCGATCACCGTCGGTTCCAGGAGAGAAAAATCCAGCGCACCGTCTTTTTCCATCAGCGGCCATCTTATGCCTTCGCGTATCGTGTAAATCCCCTGCTCGCGGAGCAGATCATAATCATGCAGCAATTGCGTGTCATGCTGGGAAGCGGCGATCATATCAACGCGGCGTCCGGCATTATTGATATGACAGGCGGATTCAAAACCGCCCATGATGAAAGATTTAAAAATTTTTCTGCGCTGACCGGAAGTTTCCATGTAGTTGGGGGAACCTTTACATCAAAAAAAAGAAGGGGTGATATTTTCTATAAACACTGTGCGGTTTTGTAAAGGAAAAACTATATTGCAATGCAATCAGGGCAGCAATCTTTTCATAAGCAAACGAAAACCTAATAAATCGTCACTATAATCATTTGCAGCGTCAAACAAGGCGTAATCATATCGTTTGATATGTTCGAATTTTCTTTGCGCAATAACGCCCGGCAACAAGGGTGCTGATTTTTTTATCTGCTTCCAGGGCAAGGTTTTTAAATCCGCCAGGTTTTGCCCGACGATTTGTTGCATAAAAGGTTTCAGCCTGTTTTCAATATCGGCTTTTGTCAGCCCGTATTCGTTATGTCCCAATATCTGCAGGATCTCATTGGGTAATAATATCTTTCCCTTGCCCGCCAGAACCGAAGGAATAGCCAGTAATTGCCGCGATATTTCATGGCAACGCGCGATGATGGCGATGGTTTCTTTATCCCCTTCAAGGCCTGAAACCTTGTTTGCCGCACTAAATAAAGGCAAAGCAACCGTTTCCGTATGGCGCTGCCAGGCCTCAACCGTCTGGATTTCCCTGGTTTGAAAATCCATTTCATAGGCATCGATCAGCTTTTGGAAATCCTCTTCCTGCCAGGCGGCGCCGTTTTGCAAGGCCAGCAACAAGGCGTGCAACACATCATGGTGCAGGACTTTGCCGTGGAATAATTTTTCGACCGCATCGCGCCACCATTGCAGACGGATCAAGCCCATCATGGGTTCAGTGACCTTATGCTTTATGCGCCCAAGGGCGATTTTCAGCGCATAAAGCGCAAATAAAGCCCCGCGTTCTTTAGGCAGTGCAAACAGGGTGGACACATAAAGACCGTAATCACAGCGCCTCACCTCTTCGGCGCAAAAATCGATTCCCGGGGCGGTACTTTTCTTTTGGGCCAAAGGGCGTATATTATCCGTCATGAGCACGAAAATACCTTTTAAGGGCTTGCCGTCAACCCGTCGCCAGTTTCTGGGCCTTGCGGCCGGAACAGTCGGCGCAGCCGCCCTCAGCCAGATTTATTCCCCCGCCTTCGCCGCCATTTCAAAAAAGGAGAAACCCATGTCCAAGCTTATTTTACCGCAATTACCCTATAACCAGGAGGCCCTGGCCCCCGCCATGTCCGCCGAAACCCTGGAATACCACCACGGCAAACACCACAAAGCCTATGCCGATAAAGGCAACGAGCTGATCGAAAAAGCCGGCCTGGGCAATAAGTCGGTTGAGGAAATCATCATCTCCACCTATGGCAAAGCTGACCAGGCTCCGTTATTCAACAACGTGGCACAATTCTGGAACCATAATCATTTCTGGAACTGGATGAAACCCAATGGTGGCGGCAACAAATTGCCCGGCGCTTTGGAAAACCCGGTCAAGGACGCATTTGGTGGCTTTGACCAGTTCCGCGAAAAATTCGTGGCCGACGGCATGGCGCAATTCGGTTCCGGCTGGGTCTGGCTGGTTTCGGACGAGCAAGGCGCAGTTTCCATCCTGAAAACGCCCAATGGCGAAAACCCGTTGGTTCATGGCAAAAACGCCATCTTAGGCTGCGATGTCTGGGAACACTCCTATTACATCGATTACCGCAACGCCCGCCAGAAATATCTGGAAGCCTTTGTGGATAAACTAATTAACTGGGATTACGTGGCTGAATTATACAACCAGGGCACCGCTAAAGCCGCCGCGTGAATTTGCTTGATTAAAGTAATGATAAAAAAGCCCCGATTACGGGGCTTTCTTATCTATTTTGGAAAGATACATGGTTTGCGAGACATTATTTCCTTTACGATCAGGGAAAAGGTCAAGTTCTTCTTTTTGAATTGTAAAAATTTTGAAAACGTTTTCCATTTCTGCTTCGGAAGCATTCTTCAATGAATATTTCTTTTTCTGCGTAAACGCACCAAAGATATTCTTTTCTTCAAGAACGATACCCCCTTCCAAATGGGCTTTATAATCTGCCTTGGGATTCCAATCTCTATCCTCGGCGCTAAAACGTTGGGCGATAATTTTGTAAGAACTGGTATCCATTTTGCTGGAATCGTCCGGCATGCTGGCGATTATTGTTATCGTACTATCCGGTTTGCGTTCCAATTTTTTGAAATTATAATTTTTGCTTGGAAGTTCCTCTAGGGGCTTTAAAAAATTTACAATCTTTTCCCCATAGGTTCCAACGACACCTGCCATTACACCAACCGATAATAAGGCAGCCACCATAAAGCCGGGTTTTTGAACCTTTTCGGTCCAAGGCTGTTTGGACTCTGGTCTTCTATCTTTGTAGGTCGTTGGTTTTGTCATGCGTCCATTATATCCAACTCTAAACTTATGTCAACGTTAAAGCAGCGGCGACTTTGCGGCCTTCGGCTAAAAGGACGTTATAGGTCCGGCTGGCCGCGCCATTATCCATGGCCTCCAAGATAATGCCGAATTCGTCTTTGACCTGGCGCTTGACGGCTGGCGATGGCATGACCAGTTTTTCGCCAGTACCGAGAAGAAGAACATCCACCTCGCCACTAAACGGGCGCAGGATTTCAAAGTTGGATTGGTCAGGCCATTCCAGCACATGTTCGGCCATGACGATGATTGAGGTGGTGAAGGCCTCACCGCTGACTTTGAAAACTCCGCCGCGATAGGACTGGATGATTTTGGCGTCGCGCCGGATCAGCGGGGTGACGTCCATCGGGCGCTAGACCTTGATATCGCTCAGGCCCAGGCGCTGTTTATGCTCTTCCTTCAGGCCCAGATAAAGCAACATCGGCGTGGCGACAAAGACCGAAGAATAGGTCCCGACAACAATCCCCCAGATCAGCGCGCCGACAAAGCCGCGGATAACCGCACCACCCAGAAACCATAAGGCGAGCAGCGCCAGAATAGCCGTGCCGCCGGTCAAAACCGTGCGCGACAAGGTGGCATTGATGGACAGGTTGAACAGTTCCGGTAAAGGCATCTTGCGGTATTTGCGCATCATTTCGCGGACTCGGTCAAAAACGACCACGGTATCGTTGATGGAATACCCGCCGATCATCAATACCGCCGCCAGGGTCGAAAGATCGAACTCGGCCCGGGTAATGGTAAACAACCCGATGGTCAGCAGGGCATCATGCAAAAGAGCGATGACCGAACATAAACCGAATTCCCAGCGGAAACGGAACATGACAAAACCAAGTATACCGACGCTGGACAGGATAACCGCCCAGATGCCTTTTTTGATCAATTCGTTGCCGACCTGGGGGCCGACGAATTCGACGCGGCGATATTCCGCACCCTCGCCAATCTTGTCTTTTACGGCCTGGATGGCGCGCTGCAGACCGTCTTCACCTTTTTGCTGGCCCAGCCTGATCAGGACCTGGTCCTCATTGCCTAGCTGCTGCAGATTGATATGGCCCAGATCCAATGTATCAAGATCGGCGCGCAAGCCACTGAGGTTCTTGGCTTTTGGCGTCTGTACTTCCATCAGAACGCCGCCGGCGAAATCGGTGCCCAAGTTCAAGCCTTCGGTGAATAACAGCACCACGGTCAGGATCATGCCAATGGCGGAAATGGCGATGGCAAGTTTATGCCAGCGCATGAAATCGAATTTGGTCTGGTCGGGAATAAGTTTCAGCATGGCTCTATCTTATAAAGGTAATGATTTAGGTTTGCGCCAGTTTACCCAGGTCACGATCATCAGCCGCGTCAGGAACAAAGAGGCAAAAAGCGAAGTAATGATCCCAACCATCAGTGTCACGGCAAAGCCGCGCACCGGGCCGGTGCCGACCAAAAACAAGACGACGGCGGCGATCAGCGTGGTGATATTGGCATCCAGGATCGAGCTCATCGCCCCCTGGAAACCCTGGTCGATGGTAGGCAGGACGGAACGCCCCGCGCGCATTTCTTCGCGCATGCGTTCAAAAATCAGGATATTGGCATCGACAGCCACACCGATGGTCAGGACGATCCCAACAATCCCCGGCAGGGTCAGCGTGGCGCCCATGATCGACAAAATGGCGATCATCAGGACCACATTCACGATCAGGGCAATGTTGATAAAGCCGCCAAAGCGGGCGCCATACACCACGAACATCAGCGCCATGACCAGCAAGGTCGCGGCAATCGCCGCATGCTTGCCGGAATTGATGCTGTCCGCGCCCAAAGACGGGCCGACCGTACGTTCCTCAATCACCTTCAGCGGCGCAGGCAAGGCACCGGCGCGCAGCAGGACGGCCAGGTCATTAGCGCTTTCGGTGGTGAAATTGCCGGTAATCTGGCCCGACCCGTTCGGGATTACCCCGTTAATGCGCGGCGCGGTAATGATCACATCATCCAGCACGATGGCAAAAGGCTTGCCCGTATTGCGGCGGGTAATATCGGCGAATTTCCGTGCGCCCAGATTATCCAGGCGGAAGGAAACGATGGGTTCCCCGGTGCCGCCCTGGTCAAACCCGGCACGCGCATCGACCAGCATGTCGCCGGTCAATAAGGCGCGGCGCTGGACTGCCAGAACGCCATCTTCGGCCCGGGCCATGGGCAGACAACGCACGGTCAGCGGCGCCTTGCCCGAGGTGCAGGCGGCCGAAGCCACATTAATATCGACCATATGAAAGGTCAGCCGCGCAGTTTTGCCGATCAGATCCTTGACATGCTGGGGGTCTTTCATCCCCGGCAATTGCACAATGATCCGGTCGTCGCCCTGGGCCTGGATCAGGGGTTCCTTGGTACCGGTTTCGTCCACGCGGCGGCGGATGATCTCAATCGATTGCGCCATGGCCTGGCGTTTAAAGCTGGCCAGTTCATGGGCGGTATGGGTAATGGAAATAACCGGGCCGTCATTATTAATGGTAACGCCCTCGCCTATTTCGTTGCGCAAGGCCGTGCTGGCCGCCTTGGCCGTGGCGGCATCGTTCAGTGTCACGACAACATCATCGCCCTTGCGTGCGATGGATTGCGAAGCGATTTTCTTATCGCGCAATATATTGCGGGCTGATGCGGTCAGGTTTTCCAGGCGGTCATTGACGACCGTCTTCATATCCACCTGCAATTGCAGATGCGATCCGCCCTGAAGATCCAGGCCCAGGCTCATCGCCTGGTGCGGCAGAAAAGGCATGGAGGCTGCGATTTTTTCACGCTGGTCCTCGTTCAGCAGATTGGGAAAGGCGTAAATCGGCCCAATCAGGCAAATCGCCAGGACCAGCAGGATCTTCCATTTTTCAAATTTCAGCATCGTTTTTCTTTATTTGACTTGTTTGGTGTCGGCTTTGGTATCATTGGCCGGCTTCGGCTCATCCTGGATCGCAGCGACGGTGTGTTTCTGGGCTTTCACATTAATGCCGGGCGCGATCTCGATGGTCATGTCGTCATCACCGATTTTGACGATCTTGCCGAACAAGCCGCCGCCGGTGATGACTTTATCGCCGGGCTTAAGCGCCTTGACCAGATCGGCATGTTCGCGCATGCGCTTGCTTTGCGGGCGGATCACCAACAGGTAAAAAATCGCCAAAAGGCCGATCAGCGGAAACAGGTTGTACCAGACCGGCGGTGCGGCGGGAACGGTGGTTGCGGCCGTCACGGCGGCATCCTGGGCAAAAGCCGAAGAAATAAACATAGGGGCATCCTTTTTGAGCTGACGAAATAAGATGCGGCAAAGCTAGCACTAACCGTTAAGCGGCGCAAGCGACGGGCGAGCAGTCATTTTCCCATTTATTTTTCCGCAATATTTGCTTAATGTGGCGGGCATCACAACGCAGGAAAATAAAATGCACCCGTTTCGATTAATCCTGGCCCTGTTTTTGTCCGTCGCCATCGCGGCTTGTGCCACCGATAACAGCCAGAACCAGTACAGCGAAGCCGATATCGGCAAGCAATCCGTCCTCGAGTTCGGCACGATCATCGCGGCACGGAACGTGAAAATCCAGGGCAAGAATAACGGCCTGGGCGTTGGCGCAGGCGCATTGGCGGGCGGCGTGGGCGGCAGCACAATCGGCAATGGCAGCGGCCAGTTAATCGCCACAATCGGCGGCGCCCTTCTTGGCGCAGTCGCGGGCAGCGCGGCCGAGCAGCAATTGCAGAAACGCGACGGCATCGAATACACCATCACCAAAAACAGTGGCGAAACCGTGACCATCGTCCAGAACATCGCTAAAGACGATGCCCCGCTGCATATCGGCCAGCGCGTCATGGTCCAGAAATCCGGCAAATACACCCGCGTCCTTCCAGCCCAAAACACGCCGGACCAGGTCAAGCGTCCAGAGAAGCTCAAAGTGGTTGATTAAGGCAGATACATTTTTGGATTGACTGCGCTTGTCCCTTTGCGGATTTCGAAATGCAATTGGGGCGAGATGACATTGCCGGATTTACCGATCTGGGCGATGGCCTGGCCTGCGGCGACGCGTTCGCCCTGTTTGACCAGCGGGTTTTGCAGATGGGCGTAAGCGGTGGAAAAACCGCCCGAATGGCGGACCAGGATCAGGTGGCCAAAACCGGCGACTTTATTGCCGCTATAGACGACATCGCCGGTTGCAGCGGAACGCACGGGGGAACCAAGCGGCGCGCCGATATTGATGCCATCATTATGCCGACCGCCTTCTTTCGGCCCGAACCCTGAAAGCGTGGCGCCATTGACCGGCCAGGAAAAAGACGGTGTGCCAGTGCCCAAAGACGGTTTTGCTTTTGCCGCGATGGGTGCAGCAGGCGAAAGGGAAGCCGTTTGAATCGGCGCAGCCGTGCTGGCGGCTTTTGCCGCGCCCGGCGGCGGGGCAAGATCTTCTTCCTGGACCAGGCCCGATGGGCTGACCGGCGCGGTGGCGGGCAGTTCTTCAACGCTGGCAATGATGGGCACATCATCAGATGCCGCATTATTATTTAAAGGAGCAATCGCCGCCGATGTGCTGGGCAGTTTAAGCACCTGGCCATTTATTAAACGATAAGGCGGCGAAAGATTATTCAGCCGCACCAGTTCGGAACGGTCCGCGCCATAGGCATTGGCGATGGAAAACACGGTATCGCCCTGCCCCACCTTTACCGTCGCAGGTGCAGGCACGTTGATGACCTGGCCGGGCGTCAGTTTATAGGGCGGCGAAAGATGGTTATTGTCGATCAGCGCCCGCATATCAACGCCCAGATATCGCGCCAGCGTATAGACCGTATCGCCATTGCGCGCGATGACCGTGTTCAAACTGCCATGCGCTTTTGTACCCATCATGGTAACGGGCACAGCGCGCGGATTGGGCGCAGCGCAGGCGGCCAATATAAAAGCCAATGCGATAAACCTATGACGTGGCAAAGACATCATGTTCACTGACCAGCGGCACGAAACGCACATCCATGATCGGTTGCTGCGTGATGCCGTCTTCCGTTTTGCGAATCTTGATCAATTGTTCTTTCAGCGCATTCAGCCGCACCGGCAAGATCATGATGCCGTCCGGCGCAAGCTGTTCCAGCAATGCGGGCGGCGGTTCCTGGCTGGCGCCGCAGGTTAAAATAATGCGATCAAAAGGCGCAGCGCTGGGCATGCCTTTATACCCATCGCCATGCACCGCGGTGATATTGCGAATTTTCATTTCATCAAAACGCTGTTGCGCAATATCAAGCAACGGTTTCAACCGGTCAATCGAATACCAACGGCGGCAGAGTTGCGACAAAATCGCTGCCTGGTACCCGCTGCCCGTGCCGATCTCCAGCACCGTATGCCGGTTGGTCAGCTC